>CAZAWL010000100.1:0-7264 GCA_964488705.1 uncultured Sphingopyxis sp. | reverse complement strand
GTAAATTGCTGGCTGATCGATTTGACCCGGACACCATAGCCCGGCGTTGAAACAGACGGGGGCATAAGGTCGCCAAAATTGGCGCTGCTGCGTTTAAAACCGTTGGTCGATGCATTGGCGACATTGTTGGCGATGGTGGACAATGCCGTCTGCGCACCGCGCAGTCCGGACAAGGATGTGTAGAGCGACATGATATTGTTCTCCTGGCTTAGCCGATGCGGCGGATGGCATCGGGATCGATATCGCCGACGCTGGTGATGGGTCGGGCGTCCGCGCCTGCGGCGGGCGACCGGATGCCCAATATTTGGGTCCAGCTGCTGATTGTGGCGGACGGTGTGCCGGCGGGCGACCTCAGGCCGATCTGAAAGGGCCCTTGTGCGCCGTCGGGCGGCGTCAGCGCAAAGCGATGGTCACCGGCCGCGAGGTTCCCGATGGGCTGAGAGGCGACGATGGTACCGGTCGCATCGCTCAGTGTCAGCGTAACGTCGCTGGCAGGTTGGTTCATGCTCAGGACGCCATGCACCTGCCCGTCATCGAGCGGCATCGCCTGCGCGTTGTCCACCAGCGCGCTGTGGCCAATCCAACCGGCGAGTGAGCCGGATGCATTGCCGCGTAACAGCGCGGTGATGTCCGCTAGGCTCTGGTTGATTTCGGCAAGGCCGCTGACCTGGCTGAACTGCGCCATTTGTGCGACAAAGGCGGTGTTGTCGAGCGGGTTGAGCGGGTCCTGCTGCGTCATCTGTGCCGTCAACAGGCGCAAGAAATCCGCCTGACCCAGCGACGCATTACCGCCCGTCGTCGTGCGTGCGCTGCTGCTTGCCGTGCTTGCAGGCACCGGCGTGGAGGGGCTGGTGACGATCATTGGCCCAACCTCAACGTATCGAGCGTCAGCGTCTTGGCGGTCTGCATGACCTGCACATTGTCCTGATACTGGCGCGATGCCTCGACCATGTCGATCAGCTCAGCCGACGTGTCGACACCGGCTTCCCAGACATCACCGTCGGCATTGGCCATCGGATGACCGGGATCGTGGCGGCGGGTCGGCGCGGTCGATGCCTGGTCGATCCGGTCGACCGCGACCGTCGCTACCCCGGCGCGATCAATGACACTGCGGAATACCGGACGCATGGCGCGAAAGGCTCCCGCCTCGCTGCTGGACACCGTTCCGGCATTGGCCAGATTGGACGCGACTGTGTTCAGGCGCACGAGCTGGGCCGACATGGCGCGTCCGCTAATCTCGAAAATCGACATCGCCATGCTCATTCTCCTTTGAGCGCACGACGGAGGGTCGAGATGCGACCCTCCAGAAAGCTGAGGGTCGCGCGATACTGAACCGAGTTTTCGGCAAATTGCGTCTGTTCGGTGGCCATTTCCACCGTATTGCCATCGAGCGAGGGGCTGACGGGGACGCGATAACGTGTCGCCTGATCGATGGCGGTGGCAATGCCCATGCCGTTGTCGGCGGCGTTCATGGCCTCGGCGAAGTCTATATCGCGCGCCTTGTATCCGGGCGTTGCAGCATTGGCGATGTTGGACGCCAGCATCTGCAACCGCTGAGCGCGCAGCAGCAATGCCGTGCCCATGGATCCAAAGATGGTTGTGTCACTTGACATGCTTTTCGTTCCTGCACCGGGACGCACCACGTCGGCGCACCTTTGCCGGAGAGTGCCAAGCAAGCGGCGTGCCAATTGCCGAAATGGCGGGATTTGTGCGGTTCATTGGCAATGGGCCAGGATTACCCTGGACGGCGGCGGGCGGGCCGATCGCGCCGAAATGCGCGGCTTTGCGACAAAATGCCGAGCGTCGCGGCGCAAGTGGCACGCTTGTTGCTGGATTGCCGGTCATGGTCGGCAAATTCGCTGGCCACCGCAATTTCTGGAGTCCGGATCATGTCGAAACTTCGTCGCTTTGCTATCTTCACCGTCGGAATGTCGACAGTAGCGGTCGGGCAAACCGGCCCCGGCTTTCAAAATCTGGATGCGCTCGACGCGTTGATCGCAACGTCATTGGGCGCGCCGGCAGGGGTGCCGGGCGGTGCGGCGATGCCGCTCGACCGGCGGCTGCGGCTCGCGACTTGCCAGGAAGAGATTGGCGTCGCGCCCCCGCGACAGGGGGCCATCGTGGTCAGTTGTGGGGCGAATAGCTGGCGCATCCGCGTGGCTGTGCTGCCCGCCACATCGCCCGTCGCCACCGAGCGCGATGAGGAGGCGGGCGTGGCAAGCCAGCCAGCGGTTGAACGCGGCGATCAGATCCGTGCCATAGTCGTCGGGTCCGGCTTTTCGGTTTCCACGACGGCCGTCGCCGAACAAAGCGGCGTGGTGGGCGAGCGTATCCGTATCAGGATCGACGGTCAGTCGCGCCCGACCTATGCGACAGTTACCGCACCGGGACAGGTGCAGATGTGAACTGCCGCGCATCTTAATGAAATCATACGGACGGCCGTTCTAACTGGCAGTTGCTGAACCCTGTCGGATTATGAACGATGGACAAGATATCACCTGTTGCCCCGGTGCCGGGCGCGGCGCCGAACGCAAATGTGGCCAGCCGGCCGCAAATGTCGCCGGCGGCTCCGCCCTTAACGCCTGCAACCGCCACCGCGCCGCCGGCGCTGTCGGTGGCCGCAGTGGCGGCGGCGATCATTGCGCAAGGCCCACCGATTGACCTCGAAAAGGTGGCCAGGGTGCGCAGTCAGATCGCGCGCGGTACATTTACCGTTGACCCGGAACGCCTAGCGTCTGTGCTGTTGAAGATGGATCAGGATGGCCGATGAGCACCGCAGCGCTGAGCGCGCTTGAACAAAGTCATCATAAGCTGCGCCGGGCACTGATGACCGGTGATGCGGACGCCATCGCTGCGGCTGCAGCGCAATTCGGAGAAATGTCGGTCCGGATCGGCGAAGACGACTGGACGGGTGACGAGCGCGGCCTGCTGGTCGAGCGTATCGAGCATCTGCGCGCCCAGCTGGCGGCATCGCGCGGCATGTTGAACATGCTGGGCGATACGCTGGCTTGTCGACAATCCGTCGTTTCTGTCCTGCGTGGTGACGGAGGCGCGACACCCCATCACTGCTGATAGGCGATGACAGGGCTGAATAGCGCGGAAATCTGGGAAAAATCATTCTGGCACGCCTCTTGCTTTTCACTGAGCAGGAGACCGACCACATGCCAATTGTTGATGCCCTTTCCCATGCGCGCGCCGCCCGGTCGGTGGAAGCGATCAGGCGTGCGTCCTATGAATCCGGTGTCGATTTCAACTATCTGTTGCAACAGGCACGGCTCGAAAGCGGGCTGAACCCCGATGCGGCGGCCCGAACCTCTTCGGCAACCGGGCTCTATCAATTTATCGAACAGACCTGGCTCGGGACGGTGCAGCGCCACGGCGCAGAACACGGGCTGGGCTGGGCGGCGGCAATCATACGGCGCGGCAGCAACGGCCGCCTGACCGTGGATGATCCGGCGATGCGCCGACATATTCTCGACCTGCGCCGCAACCCCGAAATCGCTGCAGGCATGGCCGCTTCGTTGGCAGCGGACAACAGGGTGGCGCTGCAACGCCATGTCAGCCGCCCCATTGAAAATGTCGACATGTATCTGGCGCATTTCCTGGGGTCGGGTGGCGCGACCCGGTTCCTGACCGAACATGCTCGCAACCCTGATGCTGCGGGGGCACAGCTGTTCCCGGCAGCGGCGCGGGCCAACCGTTCCATCTTTTTTGCCAATGGCCGGATGCGCAGCCTCGACGACATTCGCAATATTTTTGCGCGCCGGATGAACGCCGCCGGCGGCCAGCCGACCCCGGCAGCACCCGCCTGGTTTAATCAGCCGGATCCCGCACCCCGTGCCGTCACACCCCCGACGTCGCCCGAAATGGCGTCTGCGACGCCGCAACAGGCGCGGCAGGCACAAATATTGGCCAGCATCGCGCATATGACGCTGGCACAGCTGGGAGGATGATGCCGTGACTGCGTCCGCTCACCCCGCCGCCAATCCCGCACCGACGTGGCGGGCCTATTTGCTGCCCTCTGCAACGCTGGTGTTGATCAGCCTGATGGTCGTCCCCATCCCGGCTTTGCTGCTCGATGTGGGATTCATCGTGAACATAGCGATCAGCCTTGCCGTGCTGATGACGGCGCTGAACGTTGCCCGGCCGCTCGATTTCTCGTCCTTTCCTACGGTTTTGTTGTTCGCAACTCTGTTGCGGTTGGGGCTCAATGTCGCATCAACCCGGGTCGTGCTGGTGAGCGGGCACAAGGGGGAGGACGCGGCAGGCCATGTGATTGAGGCCTTTGGCAGCTTCCTGATCGGCGGCAACTATGCCGTCGGTATCCTGGTCTTTCTGGTGCTGATGATCATCAACCTGATCGTCATTACCAAGGGCGCGGGGCGCGTTTCTGAAGTGTCGGCACGGTTCGCCCTTGACGCGATGCCTGGCAAGCAGATGGCCATCGATGCCGACCTCAACGCCGGGCTGCTGACCCCCGACGAAGCCAAGTTGCGGCGGCAGGAAGTTGCGACCGAATCCGATTTTTACGGGTCGATGGACGGTGCGTCCAAATTTGTGAAGGGCGACGCGATTGCCGGCGTCCTCATCCTCGTCGTCAACATTGTCGGTGGCCTCATCCTCGGTGTCACGAGCCATGGGCTGAGCGTGGGTGACGCGGCGAGCGCATATATTCAGCTGGCGATTGGTGATGCGCTGGTCGCACAGGTGCCGGCGCTGCTGTTGTCGGTCGCGGCGGCTTCCATCGTCACCCGTGTCAATTCTCCGATGGACCTGGCGGGCCAAATCACCCGGCAATTTTCGGCGAGCAATATCTGGCTGCCTGTTGCTGCCATCCTGGTTGCCCTGGCGCTGCTGCCCGGCATGCCGCACGTCATCGGCCTGTCGGCGGCAGCTGGGGCAGGCTATATGGGCTGGCGTGCGCGTAAGGCCGAACAGGCTCCACCCGCAGAGGTCGACGTCGCGCTGCCGCTCGACAACCCGGCGATTATCGACTGGGAAAGCGTGAGCGACAGCGCCCCGCTCGACCTTGCGCTAGGTTTTGCGCTGGTTCCGCTGGTTGACCCGACAAAGAGCGAACCGCTGATAACGCGGATCACCGGCATCCGGCGACAATTGTCGCGCGAACTGGGGTTCGTCGTGCCGCAAGTGCGCGTGCGCGACGACATGAACCTGTCGCCTAACCGTTATCGGCTGAGCGTGCATGGCGTCGTCTGGGCGCAGGGTGAGGTCTGGCCGGACAAGATGCTGGCCATCGACACCGGCGACATTCTGAGCCCGGTCGACGGTGTGCCGACCAAGGACCCGACTTTTGGTGCCGATGCACTGTGGATAGCCAGCAGTTTGCGCGCTGAGGCAGTGGTGGCAGGCTATACGGTGGTCGATGCCGCGACCGTCGTCGCCACCCATTTCCACAATAGTGTAAAGGCGGCTGCGTCGCAGGTCTTTGGCCTCGATGAAGCGCAAAAATTGCTCGACGTCCTCAATGACAAGGCGCCGCAGCTGGCCAAGGCGCTAACGCCGACACCGCTCTCGCTAGCAGATGTGGCGGCGACATGTCGTGGCCTGTTGGCAGAGGGCGTACCGGTTCGCGAATTTGTCAGCATCTGCGAAGCGATGCTGGATGCGGCGCGGGAGGATCCGAGCCACGACGATCTGGCCGAACAGGTCCGGCGGCGTATCGGGCCCGTCATCATCCAATCGATCTGCCAGGACGCCGCATTGCGAGTGATGACGCTCGATGCCGGGCTCGAAGGATTGCTGGCCCAGGCGGTGCGCACAGGACAGGGGGCATTGCACCCGATCGAGCCGGGCCTCGGCGAACGGCTGACCGGTGCCATTGTCAAAGCGGCTCAGCCGCATCTGGCCGACGGCGCGCCCGTCGCGCTTGTCACCTCGCCGACTAGCCGCCGCGCGCTGCGAAAACTGGTCGCCGCGGTCATGCCCGAGTTGCCGGTGCTGTCCTACGTCGAAATTCCCGATGGCAAGGAAATCGAGATTGTCGCCGTCGTCGGGGATTCCTCGCTCGCGCCGGCAGCCATCGAGCATGCCCATGCCTAACCCCATCGACCCGCCGACCACCGCGCAGCCGATCATTGAAGGAACGATATTATGAGCTTTATGGGTAGCAAACCTGTGGCCGCCTATGCGCTGGCGGGCGGTACGAACGCCGAAGGGCTGATCGCAAGCCATGCGGGAATCGTCCGAAAAATTGCGTGGCACTCCCTGTCACGCTTTGGCGGCAGCTTTGAATTGGCCGATTTGGTCCAAATTGGAATGATTGCTCTGATCGACGCGGCCCGCAAATTTGAAGACCGGGGCATTCCCTTTGCCAGCTATGCGACGCTACGCATTCGGGGTGCAATTGTTGATGCCTATCGCGACGCGGCCAATGCGACGCGTACCGAAATGACCAAGCAGCGGATGCTGCGAACAGTGCGCAAAACACTGACTGAGACGCTAGGTCGGGAGCCTAGCGTCGCGGAAATGGCCGTACAAGCGGGCGTGTCTGTTGATGCTATTCATGAAATAATATCATATACTCAGCGATCGCATACCTTATCCATCAGTGAATTTTACAGTGAAGATAATATGTCATTCGCTGACGAAGCACTTAATCCTGAAGAAGTCGCCATTCACGAGGATATGCGGTCGACGATTGCGCGAGAAATATCGAAACTAAAGGTAAGAGAGCAGCAGATTTTACAGATGTTTTTCTTCGAAGATATGAATCTTGATGAAATAGGTCTGACGCTTGGCGTCAGCGCGGCTCGGGTCTGCCAGATCAAGAAAGTGGCAGTCGAGAAGCTGCGCCACAGCCTGGGTGACACGCTCGCTGATATCCTCTGACGGCGTGCCGCGCCCCGCAGTTGCGCATGCCCTAGGACTGTAGTCCCTGGCGGGCTTGGCTGGCGCCGCCAACGCTGTGCCGCTGCGCACGCCTATCAAATGGTGCGGCACGCGAATTTCAATCTAAACCGCATTGACTGATAGCAACCAGCATGCACAAATAATAAAAAATGTTCCTTTTTGCAATTAAGATATTCATGGTTAACGCACATGCACCATTTATATGATTGGTGTACGGAATTATGTCGGAAAGCTAGTATGTATATTGTTCATAGAATGGTATTATACAACAAGTTTTTGTGATATTTTCAGTTTGAAATACATAACAAATATTTATAATTTGGTAACCATGATTTATTTCGGTCTCGGTCCGCAGTGCCGCCAAAATGGTTTGAACTGCAAGCTTCTGTTTAAT
>CAZAWL010000099.1:0-7396 GCA_964488705.1 uncultured Sphingopyxis sp. | reverse complement strand
TGTCCGCGCGCTCCAGAACATGGCTGACAAAGCGGGCATAGAGGCTGTCGGCGTCAATCGGCGCGAGGCCGGCGGGTGCGTCCCCCGCAGTGGCGGGCGCGGCCGGTGCGGCGGCGGCGGGCGTGCCGGCTGCGCCCGGCGGCGGGATGAGGGCGCTGACCGGCGCGAGGATCGATTCGCGCGGGCCGCTGGGCGGTGCCGAACTGACGACGATCCGGTTATCGGGGTTACCGACCGACGGGTCCACCTGTGTTCGCGCCATCGCGCCAGCCGCCAGCGCGGGGATGGCGGCAGCGACGCACCCGGACAGCGTCAGCCCGGCCAGCATCGTCGCGGCGACAACCGCCGGGGTTGCGACCCGCCCGTTCACGCCGCCTCTCTTTCCCGGGTTTTCCGGAACTCGATTTTCTTGTCGTAAGGCGCGCCGATGATCATGCGCTGCACATAAACGCCGGGCAGGTGGATGGCATCGGGGTCGAGGCTGCCGACCGGCACCACCTCCTCGACTTCGACCACGCACACCTTGCCGCATGTCGCGGCAGGCAGGTTGAAATTGCGCGCCGTCTTGCGAAAGACGAGGTTGCCGCTTTCGTCAGCCTTCCAGGCCTTGACGATGGCCAGGTCGGCGAAAATCCCGCGTTCGAGGATAAACTCCTCCCCGTCGAAAATTTTGACCTCCTTGCCCTTGGCGACTTCCGTCCCCACACCGGTCTTGGTGTAAAAGCCGGGGATGCCCGCTCCGCCTGCACGCATCCGCTCTGCCAGCGTGCCCTGCGGGCAAAACTCCACCTCGAGCTCGCCAGCCAGATACTGACGCTCAAACTCCTTATTCTCCCCCACATAGGAGGAGATCATTTTCCTGACCTGCCGCGTGCGCAGCAACTTGCCGATGCCTTCATTGTCGATGCCGGCATTATTGGACGCAAAGGTGAGTCCAGTGACGCCGCTGTCGCGGATCGCGTCCAGCAGGCGTTCGGGCAGGCCGCACAGGCCAAAGCCGCCGCTGGCAATCAGCATGTCGTTGCGCAGGACGCCAGCGAGCGCGGCCGTGGCATTGGGGTAGAGCTTGTTCATTGCGAGCGGACCCTTGGCGAGGAAGCGATGCCTTTGGCCCGTCATAGGTCCGCACGGGCCGTGGGGCAACGGGGCAAGGCGGGCTTGCGGACCAGATTGCGCAATTTGATCCACGTCATGGACGGCGGTTGTGGCGGGGGCAAAGATGACCACAGCACGGGGTCGCTGCCGACTCAAGTCGGCTTTCGCGGGATGGAGGATGTTATGCGGTCAATTCTGGTTCAGGCGGGGCATGACCCGGACAGCGATTCACGCGTCGAAACCGGGCTGGCGATTGCGCGGGCACATGCCGGCCACATCACGCTGCACATCAATACACCTGTCAGCAGCTATGTGAGCATCGACCCCTTTGGCGGTGCCCATATCATCGCCGAACTGCTCGATCAGGCGCGCGAAAGGGACGATGCGCTGACGCAGCGTTTGTCGGCGCGGCTGGCGCGCGACGACGTCCCATGGTCGATCGAAACGAGCGACAGCGACCCCGCCAGCGCGCTGTTATCGAGCGCCCGGCTCAACGACCTTGTCATCATGTCGCTCGGCCAAACCAGCGGCACGGGCGGACCACGCCCGCCGGTCGGCGCCGTCGCCATCGGCGCACGCACACCGGTGCTGGCAATGCCTGCGGGTGTCGGCTTTGATGCCGAAGGTACGGCGATGCTGGCATGGAATGGCAGTGACGAGGCGGCCCATGCGTTGCGTGCAGCGGTGCCGATGCTGCGGCGTGCCGCGGCTGTCCATGTCGTGACGGTGACGGAGGAGCGGGCCGGTTTCCCGGCCACCGACGCCCTCAGTTACCTGTCGCGTCACGACGTGCATGCTGAACTGCACCAGCGCGAGCGGGGCTTGGCTTCGGTCGAAGAGGTGCTCGCGACCTGTGCCGATGATCTGGCGGTCAGCTATGTCGTGATGGGTGCTTATGGGCACAGTCGTGTGCGCGAACTATTGTTCGGCGGCGTGACCCGCTTTGCCATCGACACGACCACCCGACCGCTAGTGCTGATGGGCTAAAGCCAGGGTCAGGCCCGGTCAACTGCGCGCAATGAGCGCTCCGGGACGACTTGGCACTCGCAGTGGCGCGAAAAATGGCTATAGCGCCCGCATCATGACCATCATTACCCGCTTTGCACCCTCGCCTACCGGCCATCTGCACGTCGGCAATATCCGTCAGGCGGTGCACAACTGGCTGTTTGCGCGGGCCAATGGCGGCGCATTCATCCTGCGCATTGACGATACCGACAAGGCGCGCAGCGAGGAACGTTTCGTCGATGCCATCCGCGCCGACCTCGACTGGCTGGGGCTGGCCCCCGACCGTATCGTCCGTCAGTCCGACCGGTTTGCCCGCTATGAGGAACAGTTTGCCGCGCTCGTTGCCGCAGGGCGGATCTACCCCTGTTTCGAGAGTGCCGAGGAACTGGATATCCGGCGCAAAATCCTGCTCTCTCGCGGGCTGCCGCCGGTGTACGAACGTGGCGCGCTGACGCTGTGCGACGCCGAAATCAGCGAAAAGATCGCCAGCGGGCTTGCACCGCACTATCGCTTTCGCCTCGACCATGATCAGCCGATTGTCTGGAACGACCTGGTCCGCGGCGAACAGCATTTTGACCCGCGCCACCTGTCGGACCCGGTGATCCGCCGCGCCGACGGCAGCTGGCTCTACATGCTGCCGTCCGCCATCGATGATGCCGACCTCGCCATCAGCCATGTCATTCGCGGCGAAGACCATGTGTCGAACACCGCAACCCAGATCCAGATGTTCGGCGCCCTCGGCGCGGCCACACCGCAATTCGCGCATACGGCGCTGCTGACCGGCAGTGAGGGCAAATTGTCCAAAAGGCTGGGCGCACTGGGCACCGCCCATTTCCGCGAAATCGGCATCGAACCGCAAACATTGGTCGCCAAATTGGCCCGACTGGGCACCGCCGACCCGGTCGAGCCGCTGATCGACCCCGCCGCGCTGATCGCCACCTTTGATTTTGCGCGCTTCGGCCGCGCCCCGGCCCGCTTTGACGAAGCAGAGCTGGTCCAGCTCAATGCCCGCATCCTCCACCAGATGGCGTTTGCTGCTGTCGCCGCCCGTTTGCCCGCCGGCATGGAGGAGGCGGGGTGGCTCGCCATTCGTCCCAATATCGCGCGGATAGAGGATGCTGCCGACTGGTGGCACATCGTCACCGATTGGCGACCGACGGCAGCGGCAGATGCGGCCGATCGCGATTTTCTGGTCGCAGCTTTGCCGATGATCGACCAGATGGATTGGTCCGCCGACCCCTGGCACGCGCTGACCGCCGCGCTCAAGGAACAGACCGGGCGTAAGGGCAAGCCATTGTTCCTGCCGCTCCGGCTCGCGCTGACCGGGCGTGGACATGGCCCGGACATGGCGGCCCTGCTGCCGTTGATCGGTCGGGATCGCGCGCGCCGCCGCATCGCCATCGCGGCTGGCGGCCACATTAACTAGATCGGCGCGTGTGGGCTAGGCTCCGGCCGCTCCCCGGAGCACGCCGCACTGGGTGCCCGCACTGCATGTTCTCCCGCAAGGGCGAGGGCCCAATCCTTTCGCCGCTCTGCACCGCACAGCATTGCGCCCCCCCATTGGCTTGCAAATTGCCGACACCGCCGCCGCGTGCCCAGACGAGGCACGCGATACCAGTTCACGCCCACGGCAACTTGACAGTAATGTAATGTTGTAACATCCTACTTACAGCCGATGAGAGTCGGCCCTGTGACGAGGAGGGAAATGTCATGGCTATTTCTTTGCTGATCGCGGCCCGGTCCGCTGTCGAACCCCAGCACGCCTATGTCGTCAGCGGCGGCTATCGCCCCGGCGGACGGCACAAAGCGGTATCCGCCGCCCTGTCGCTGACCGCACTCGGCCTGGTCGGTGCGGGGTTGGTGACGGCGCTGGTTGTGCCCGACCTGGTGAAACCGTTCGTTGAAGGCACATGGGTGCATAATGTCCCCGTCGAAACCGACCCGCTGCCACCGCCCCCCCAACGGACAAACCAACCGCCGGCGCGCAGCCAGAGCCGCATCGAAACCGTGCCGCCGCTGGTCAACACGCCGCCCATGGGTCCGACGACGGACTATGTGCCGCAACCCCTGCCGCCGCTGACACCCAGCGTGGGAGAGATTGAGACCGGGCCGTTGCTGGTCACCCCGGTGCCGCCGGTCATCCGCGCACCGACCCGCAATACGCGCTTTATCGCTGATTTTCAGCCGCCCTATCCCGCCGCACGACAGCGCGAACAGGTGGAGGGGAATTGCCGGGTCAGCGTCGCCATTTCGGCGCAGGGGCGCGTGACCGCCGTGTCGCCGATTGCCTGCCCCGACGATGCCTTTTTCCGGGCCACCGAACGGCAGGCGCTGCGCAGCTGGCGGTTCAACCCTGGTACGCGCGACGGCACCCCCGTCGCCAGCCAGCTGGAACAGAATGTCATCTTTCGCATGCCGGAATAATGGGTTAGGCGGGTGGGGTGAGCAACGACACCCTGCCCGCCTTTACCTGGCAGCCTGATCCGCAATCGGGCATCAGCCAGCGCTTTGTCACCGCCAACGGTATCCGCTTTGAACTCGCCGAATGTGGCGATCCGGCGTCGCCGCGCCTGGCGCTTTGCCTGCATGGCTGGCCCGAACTGAATTTCAGTTGGCGCGCGCAAATGCCGATGCTGGCGGCGCGCGGCTGGCGCGTCTGGGCCCCCAACATGCGCGGCTATGGCGCGAGCGACCGTCCGCCCGGCATCACCGCCTATCGGCTCGATACGCTGATCGAGGATGTTGCCGCACTGATCGATCTGGCGAGCGAAGAATCGGACAAGCAGATGGAGGTGATGCTGGTTGCCCATGATTGGGGCGCGCTCGTCGCCTGGCATTTTGCGATCAAGCAACTGCGTCCGCTGGCCAAGCTCGTCATCATGAACGTGCCGCACCCCAAATGTAGCGAACGCGAAATCCGCACCTGGAAACAGCTGCGCAAAAGCTGGTACATTTTCTTCTTTCAACTGCCCTGGCTGCCCGAACGCGCACTGCTGCGGCGCGGGGCAGCGGCGATCAAGCGCGCCTTTGTCGGCTCTGCCGTGCATAAGCAGAATTTCCCGCCCGACGTGCAGCGCATCTACGCCGACGCGGCGCAGCGCCCGGGGGCGATGACCGCGACGCTCAACTATTATCGCGCCCTGTTGCGTACGCCCGACGTCCGCAACACCGGCGATGCGATGGTGCATGTGCCGACGCTGATGATCTGGGGGGAGCGTGATATTGCCATCGACATCGCCTGCACCCATGGCACGGAACAATGGGTGCCCGACCTCACCCTGCACCGCATCGCCGACGCATCGCATTGGGTGCAACAGGACGCGCCCGAACGGGTCAACCAGCTATTGTCGGCCTGGCTCGATGCGCGCGGCGGGTGAAACGCCCCCTCGCCAAGCGCGCCGCGACAGGATATTGACCGTCGCATGAGCGTATTTTCGATGCCCGATATTGGCGGCGGCATCCAGGATTTCTGGGCCTATATGCGCGCCGACCGGCCCCATCGCTGGCCGGCGCTCGGCCTGTCGGTAACGATGGCGGCACTGATCCTCTA
The DNA here is from genome assembly GCA_964488705.1 of uncultured Sphingopyxis sp. Taxonomy (GTDB): domain Bacteria; phylum Pseudomonadota; class Alphaproteobacteria; order Sphingomonadales; family Sphingomonadaceae; genus Sphingopyxis. The sequence goes on along the minus strand of CAZAWL010000099.1, from coordinate 1,746 downwards.
TTTTATTGCGCGCTCGCTTGCGCCCGAACCCCCGGCACGCACCATCATCTATGTGCAAAGCTGGCCGGCCGACCGATCCGACTTTGCGGTGCGGCGCGACTGGCTCAACCGCGCACTCGAAGCCAATGACCGCAATCAGCAACGCCGCAACAATTATGGTGCTGTAGCCAAGATGATCGGTCAGGAATTTGACCAGGCCGCTGCCGACCGCGAATTTGAAGAGGCGCGGGCGACGATTCGTCGGGCGCTGGCGGAACTCGACGCAGCCGAGGCCGCCGGACGGCCGCTGCCGCCGCTGCCACGATCAGCGCCGCAACCGCCTCCGACGCCGCGCGCCGCCTCCCAGCCGTGAGCGCCATCACGTCGGCGGCTGGCGATGCGCGCTGGATGGCCGCTGCCGTTGCCCTCGCATCGCGCGGGCGCGGCCTCGCCACACCCAACCCCAATGTCGGCTGCATCCTGATCCGCGACGGCATCATCCGCGGCCGCGGCTGGACCCAGCCGGGTGGCCGCCCCCATGCAGAGGCGATAGCGCTGGCGCAGGCGGGTGATGCGGCGCGGGGCGCGACAGCCTATGTTACGCTCGAACCCTGCGCCCATGCCTCGGCGCGCGGTCCGGCCTGTGCCGACGCGCTGATTGCAGCCGGCGTTGCCCGCGTGGTCGCCGCAACCACCGACCCTGACCCGCGCACCAATGGCGCCGGCCTCGCCCGGCTGGCCGCGGCCGGCATCGCCACCAGTGGTGGGGCAATGGCGGCGGAGGCCCGCGCGGGCATGGCCGGTTGGTGGAGCCAGACCGTCAACCGCCGCGCGCACGTCACGCTCAAACTTGCGACCAGCCTCGACGGCTGCATTGCCATGGCCGACGGGTCGAGCCGCTGGATCACAGGGGCGACGGCACGGGCCCATGCGCACCTGCTGCGGGCGCGCAGCGACGCCATCTTGGTGGGGCGCGGCACATTTGACTCCGACAGCCCGGCGCTCGATGTACGGTTGCCCGGCCTCGAAAACCGCACGCCGCTGCGCATGCTGTTATCCGCCAGCCGCGCCATAGCCGGCTGGGCCAACCCCGCCAGTCCGCAGGATGCAGCGACCTGGCAGGGGGTGAACGACCTGTTGGTGGAGGGCGGCGCAGCGACCGCGGCGGCGTTTCTTGCTGCCGACCTCGTCGACGACCTGATCCTCTATCGCGCACCCATCCTCATCGGTCATGGGTGCGCGGCGCTGCGCGACATCGGCCTCGGCACGCTGGGCGATGCGCATGGCCGCTGGCGGCTTGCCGATACGCGGATGTTGGGGCAAGACCGGATGGAGCATTATGTGCGCGTCCGCAGCAACGGGAATTAGGCATGTTTACCGGCATCGTCACCGGCATTGGCACCATCCGCAGCGCCGAGCAGCGCGGCGACCTGCGGCTCGTCATCGGCTGTGACTACGCGATGGACGGCGTCGCCATCGGCGCGTCGATCGCCTGTTCTGGCTGCTGCCTGACCGTGGTCGACAAAGGTCCGGACTGGTTCGCCGTCGATGCCAGCGCCGAAACGGTCAGCAAGACCGCGCCCGGCATGTGGACGGCGGGCCGTCCACTCAACCTCGAACGCGCGCTGAAGGTGGGCGACGAGCTGGGCGGGCATATCGTCACCGGCCATGTCGATGGCGTCGGCACGGTCCGGGGCATTTGCGCCGATGGCGGCTCGCACCGCGTCGGCATCACCATCACCGCGGCACTGGCACCCTTTGTCGCGG
>CAZAWL010000098.1:0-7419 GCA_964488705.1 uncultured Sphingopyxis sp. | reverse complement strand
ACCGGCTGGTACAGCACCGTAAATTCGTTGCGCGACAATGCCGACCGCAGCTCAATCTCTATCTCGCGCCGTTCGCGGGCCTGATCATGGAGGCTGGGTTCATAGGAACTGACGGTGCCGCCGCCCTGTTCCTTTGACCGGTAGAGCGCGAGGTCGGCATTGCGGGTCAGTGCTTCGACCGTCGCGCCGTCGCGTGGACCGATGGCGTAGCCGATGCTGGCCCCGACATAGATGGTATGCTGATCCACCTCATAGGGACGCGAAAGATGGTCGACGAGCCGGGCACCGAGCCGTTCAACATCTTCGGTTCCGGCAATTTCGCGCATGACGACGGCAAATTCGTCACCGCCGAGCCGCCCGCTGCTGACATTTTCATTGCCCAGTTGGTTGAGACGCCCGGCGACTTGCGCCAACAGCCGGTCGCCAATCGGGTGGCCGAGCGTATCGTTGACCGCCTTGAACCGGTCGAGGTCGATCATCAGAAAGGCGCAGCGCCGCCGCCATGCCGTCGCCTGTTCGAGCGCGCCGGACAGCGTTTCGTTAATGTGCAGGCGGTTGGGCAGGCCGGTCAGCCCGTCGAACCGCGCGAGGTGGGCGATGCGGTCGGCCGATGCCCGTTGCTGCGTCACGTCGGAGCCGACGCCGCGAAAGCCCGAGAAATTACCTGTCGCATCGAAATAGGGGGAAGCGGACAATTCCCAATAGCGCACGCCGTCGTCGCGCGCGAAGGGGACGATGACGCCCGAAAAACTCTCCCGCCGGTTCAACCGGTTGGCGATTTCGTGGAGCGCGGGGTCGAGGTTGCCGCGTTCCCACCCTTCGCCAGCCAGCAACTGGACAAAGGTCACGCCCTCCATCGATTCGGCATCCATCCCTGCGGCATGGGCAAAGCGGGGCGACGCGCGCTGAATGCGGCGGTTGGGGTCCACCTGCCACAGCCAGTCGGCGGAGGTGTCTTCAAATTCGCGCAGCAAGAGGCTGACGGTTTCCGCGCGTTCGTCGGCCTTGCGACCGACCAATGCAAAGCGGATGAAATCGCGGCCGGCATTGATGATCGCCATCGCCCCGGCAGCGGACAGGAGGACCGCGCTAAAGGCGCTGGCATAATTGCCGGTGAGGGCGAGGCCGATGGCGGACAGGAGGCCGACCAGCGGCATGACCGAACAGAACAGGATGGGCACCGAGGCCGTGCCCATGCCATAGACCGCCATCATCGCGGCGAGCGCAATCCACGCATTGGACGCGCCGCGTGCATCGCCGGTCCAGACGAACCAGGCCATCGGCGCGGTCAGCGCTATGGCCAGCAAGGAACCAAGGATGATTTCATTACGGAAAAAGGGCCCGCTGCCCTCAACCCAGCCAATTCGTCGCTGCTTCGTCCGCCAGCGCCGCACGATCAGTATGGCGGCAACTGCGATGCCATAACCCGCCAGCAGTCCGGCCGGTGCACTTGTCAGATTGTCGGCAATGATGGCCAGCGCCGCAATAGCAACGCAGGGGAGGTGAAACCATGCTGTCTTGGCGGAAAGGTCGAGCTGTTTCTGCCGCGCCGCGCTGAGGTCGACATCGGGCATGCTGCCGCCGCGCAGAATCAGGGCGAGCGGAACGTGGAGCCGTTCGCGGACCATTGGCGTTTCAGAACTCATGGCCGGTGCTTAGGCTTGCAACCGTTAGAAACTGGTTAGCAAACAGGCCGGTCGGGCACCAAAAAATTGCCCGGATGCGCGAATTATGTGGCGGTCATGCCGCCATCGAATATGGCTGAATTTCCCCGGACAAATACAGGGTGCGGGCCTTTGACCGGCTCAGCTTGCCCGAACTGGTGCGCGGCAAGGTGCGCGGGGGCACCAATTCGATGATGCAATTCATGCCGGTGATCGAACGCACCCGTTCGCGAATCTCTTCACGCAGCCGCTGGCGTTCCTGATCGTCACTGGTGCGGCACTGGACCAGCACCGCCGGGGTTTCGTCGCCGCTGGGCGTGGTGATGGCGAAAGCGGCAATGTCGCCGGATTTAAAGCCCGGCAATTGTTCGACCGCCCATTCGATATCCTGTGGCCAATGGTTCTAGCCGTTAATGATGATCATATCCTTCGCGCGGCCCACGATATAGATATAACCCTTTGACAAATAACCCATATCGCCGGTGTCGAGCCAGCCATCGTGCATGCAGGCGGCGGTCGCCTCGTCATCGCGGAAATAGCCGACCATCAACGACGGGCCGCTGCACCAGACCTTGCCGATCTGACCGTCGGGCAGCACCGATCCATCCTCGCTTCGCACCTCGATACGCATGTCGCGCGCGGCGACGCCGCAGTTGACGATGGCCCGATAGCGTTGCGGACGGTCTTTTTTGGCGGATGCGCCGGACAGTTCGGTCTCCTCGACCAGTTCGACGACAATGCCCTCACCCGGCGGCATGATGGACACAGCCAGCGTTGCCTCTGCCAGACCATAGCTGGGCAGAAAGGCGCTGGCCTTGAAGCCGGCATCGGCAAAGGTATCGACAAAGCGCTGCATGACGTCGGGGCGGATCATGTCCGCGCCATTGCCCGCGACGCGCCAGCGCGACAGGTCAAAGCGTTCCGATGCGTGCGACTGGCTGGAGATACGCCGGGCGCAGATTTCATAGCCGAATGTCGGGGAATAAGAGAGGGTGTTGCCGCTATTGCGGCTGATCAGGTCGAGCCATGCCAAGGGCCGCCGGGCAAAATCCTCTGTCTTGAGATAATCCACCGACACCTGATTGGCGACCGGCGAGAGGAGGCAGCCGACCAGCCCCATGTCATGATACCAGGGCAACCAGGAGATACAGCGGTCGCCGTCGGTCACATGCATGCCGTGGGCATGCGCCGCCAGATTGTTGAGCAACGCATGATGCGTCACCGCGACGCCATGCGGAAAGCGGGTCGAGCCGCTGCTATATTGAAGGTAGGCGATATCCTGTCCATCGGCATCGGGCAGGGTGACCGGCGGTGCAGAGGTCGCGAGAAACGCGTCCCACGCCATGCCCTGCGTTCCTTGGCGGGCTGCGGCGTCCGCCCCCATTTCGGCGATGTCGGGCGGGTAGAACAGGATGTGCGGGTCGCTGCTCGCCAATTGCACCGCCAGCTGGTCGACATAGGCGTCGCGCCCGCCGAACGACGTCGGCAGGGGCAGCGGGACCGGCCAAGCCCCGGCATAGATGGCGCCAAAGAATATGGCGGCGAACTCGGCACTGGTTTCGGCGACGAGCGCGATCCGATGACCCGGCGTGATGCCCATCGCGATCAGCCGGTGGGCGACCGCAATCGCATCCGCACGCAGTTCACGATAGGGGTAGGGGCGGTTCAGCCGCCCGCGCGGGTCATGGAAATTGAGGCCGCGTTCACCCTGTGCGGCATAATCCAGCGCTTCGCCCAGCGTGGCAAAGTCAGCGTAGCGACGTGGGGTGGCGTCATCCGTCGGCGTACCGACCATCTCTGTCGCGGGTGCGGACTTTTCCATCGTCGCCGCAGCGTCGGTCGACACAGCCATGCACTACCCTCCTTCATCAGCGGCGCATCAGTTCAGCTTACGGCCCGTAGGCCGTGCCGGATGCAGCGGTAGCAGTCACCCGTCCCTTATCCGGGTGTCGGTGATGCCGCCTGTGCGCTGCCCTCTTGGTTGCGCCCCCTATAAGCGCCGCTGTCATAAAGCGCTACTATCGTTCTAAATTCGGCCTGACTGTGGCATGAGTGAGGCGGTGCGACGGAAAAACCAGCCTGTGCGTCCGCTCGATGCGGCTTTGCTGCGCGAATTGGCGCTCTATTATGTCGGCCGCTTTGCGACGACGCGCGCCGGGTTGGAGCGGTATCTGGCCCGCAAGCTGCGCGAACGCGGCTGGGACGGGCCGGTGCCACCCGATGCCGCGGCGCTCGCTGCATCGTTCGTAGAGCTTGGCTATATCGACGATGCCGCCTTTGCCGGTGCCAAGGCGCGATCCATGCTGCGGCGCGGATTTGGCGAACGGCGCATCAACCAGGCACTGTGGGCGGCGGGCGTGGCCGACAGCGACCGCGAGGAGGCCGACGGCGAAACTGCAGCATCACGCGTCGAGTCGGCGCTGCGCCTCGCGGAACGGCGGCGCTGGGGCCCCTATGCCAGCGAACCCATGGCTGATCCCAAGGCGCGGCAGCGCGCGCTGGCCGCATTTTTGCGCGCCGGACATGATTCCGCGCTGGCCCGGCGCATTCTGGCCCTTGCGCCGGGCAGCGATGTGCGCGAATTGCTGGATGAAGAATGAACCCGAGTGACAAAGGCGACCGACTATGGCGACTATGACGATGCGACATCTCATCCTGTCCCTGATGGTGGCGGCAACCGTCGGCGTTGCCGCGTGCAGCAGCGTGACGGGTGCCAGCAGCAACGACAATATCGGTGCCAACGCGCCGCAAACCGGACTGGAACGGGTGCCGCTGACCATCACGCAGGGCAGCGAGGTCCATCGCTTTACCGTCGAAGTGGCGGCGAGCGAGGCTGAACAGGCGCACGGCATGATGTTCCGCACCGTCGTGCCGGAGGGGACGGGCATGGTGTTCCCGTTCAACCCGCCGCGCTTTGCCAGTTTCTGGATGAAAAACACGCTGGTGCCGCTCGACCTGCTGTTCGTGCGCGCCGACGGCACGCTCGACAGGATCGCCGAAAATGCGGTGCCTGAATCGCTCGAACCGATCGGCAGCGGTGGTGAGGTGATCGCCGTGCTCGAACTGGCGGGCGGAACATCGGCACGGCTCGGCATCACCGAAACTGCCGTGGTCCGCTGGCAGGGCGACCGTATCGTCCCGGCGGCGCAATGACCACGCCGACGGCCGATATGCTGCACGGCCGGCGCGCCAATCCGCTTGCCCGTAACGGCACACACAGCTAACGGCGGCGCATGGGAATGTTCGGCAAGATTTTCACCTGGTGGGACGGTGCAACCATCGGCACCTTGCTGTTCAGCGCGCGCGCCGGCCGCAAGGTGGGCGAAGATGCGCTGGGCAACCGCTATTTCGAATCGCGCGACGGGTCACGGCGCTGGGTGCTCTACAACGGGTCCAATGATGCCAGCCGGGTCCCGCCCGAATGGCATGGGTGGCTGCACCACAGCCATGACGGCCTGCCCGACGAAACGTTGCCGCCGGCACGCGCCTGGCAGCTGGCGCCGGAACCGAACCTGACTGGAACCCCTGACGCCTACCGCCCCGCGGGTGCGCTGGATGGCGGCGGCCGACGCGCCATGGCCAGCGGCGATTACCACGCCTGGTCGCCTGACGCCCCCTGATGGCGGCTGCGGTCCGGCCCCCACACAATCCATCCCTGCGCATCGCCGGGGGCATGGCCGGTGCTGCGTTGCTGGTCATACTGGGCGGGTGCAACCGGGCCACGTCTGAACCCAGCGTGCCGGATGACAATCGCCCGCTGCCAAAGGTTGCCAGCACCGCCGTCGACGAGGTCTATGCCGGGGTGACACCGATGCCCCAGCGCGTCGCCGTACTCGGCCTCCTCAACAAGCGTAACGGGCTGGTCCGCGACATCAGCCTCAAGCCGGGCGAAAGCATCCGCATCGGTCGTGCCGTGGTGCGCGTGCGCGCGTGCGAGCGGACAGCGCAGTGGGAAATGCCGCAGGAAACGGGTGCCTTTGTCCAGTTGATCGTGCTCGACCATGGCTCGACACAGTGGCGCCGCGTCTTTTCAGGCTGGCTGTTCAAGGATCGGCCGGATCGCAACATCATCCAGCACCCGATTTACGACGTGTTCGTCAGGAGCTGTACGATGGCATGGCCGGGTGAACTGCCGGTGTCCGACGCGCCGGCGCGCGCCGCGACTGCGGCTCCGGCGGCGAGCAGCGCGTCGAGCGCACCCCAGTCGCCCGACGCTGCGCCCGCAGCAACGACGCCGCCGGCTGCAGCACCCGCCGCAGTACCTGCGACCCCTGCAACCGCACCATAGAGCCGCTCGAGATAGGCGGCTTGCGATATTTCAACGGCGCCGAGCCGGTGCAAATGGTCGGTCTGAAACTGGCAATCGAGCAAGGTAAAGCCGCCGACACGCAGCCGCGCGACGAGCCATGCCAGCGCAACCTTTGACGCGTCACTGACCCGCGAAAACATCGATTCGCCAAAGAATGCACGGCCCAGCGAGACCCCGTAAAGGCCGCCGACCAGCCGATCATCCTGCCAGCATTCGACCGAATGGGCATAGCCCAGACGGTGCAGCCGGGCATAGCCGTCGCGGATCGGCTGGTTGATCCACGTGCCCTCCCGTCCCGGACCCGGCGCTGCACAGGCGGCGACCACGTCAGCAAAACAGCGATTGGCCGTCACCGCGAACCTGTCGCGCACGATCGTCCGCCGCAGCGACCGGCTGAGGTGAAAGCCGTCGATCGGCATGATGGCGCGCTGTTCGGGTTCGACCCAGAATAGCTGGTCGTCATCGGCGCTGTCCGCCATCGGGAAAATGCCGTTGGCATAGGCCGCCAGCAACAATTCGGGCGGCAGGGTGGCCGGGCGTGGCGTGTCGGCGGGCTGCATGGCTCAGGACGGGATTGATCGGACTATTTGATTGACCAGAACGATTATCCTACGCCCACTGATCGACAGTGCCGATAACTGTAAGGTAATATTCCCGTTGGGCATTGCCATCCCATCAGCCTAGGCAGACTGTTATCACGATTTCAAGCGCCGCGCCGATCAGCGGCCTGCCATTCAAAAAGAGAGGGATTGTTCATGAACGCCGAATCCAAATGTCCTGTGATGCACGACGGGGGGCAGCGCAGCCTGCTGGGCCGCACCAATGCCGATTGGTGGCCGGGGCAGTTGCCGCTCGACATCCTGCATCAGGGCGGCGCAAGCCCCGACCCGATGGATGCCGGTTTCGATTATCCGACCGCGTTCAACACCCTGAATTATCAAGGGTTGAAGGATGATCTGACCGCGCTGATGACCGACAGCCAGCCATGGTGGCCGGCCGACTATGGCCATTATGGTCCGTTTTTCATCCGAATGGCCTGGCACGCCGCCGGCACCTATCGCACCGGTGACGGCCGCGGCGGTGCCAATAGCGGGCAGCAACGCTTTGCCCCGCTCAACAGCTGGCCGGACAATGGCAACCTCGACAAGGCGCGCCGCCTGCTGTGGCCGATCAAGCAGAAATATGGTCCCGCGATCAGCTGGGCCGACCTGTTCATCCTCGCCGGCAATGTCGCGATCGAATCGATGGGCGGTCCGGTGTTCGGCTTTGGCGGCGGTCGCGCCGATGTGTTCGAGCCGGAAAAGGACGTCTATTGGGGCACCGAAAGCCACTGGGTGGGCGAAGGCGCCGAAACGCGCATCCGCCCCGAAGCCGGTGCCAGCCTCGAAAATCCGCTCGCGGCCATCCAGATGGGTCTCATCTACGTTAATCCCGAAGGTCCGGGCG
>CAZAWL010000097.1:0-7528 GCA_964488705.1 uncultured Sphingopyxis sp. | reverse complement strand
AGGCGCGCAATTTGTTGACGAGGCCGATGCCGCGCCCCTCCTGCCGCAGATAGAGCAGCACGCCCCAGGGCGCATCCGCCATCGTCGCGAGCGCGGTGTGGAGTTGCGGGCCGCAATCGCATTTGAGGCTGCCCAGAACATCGCCGGTAAAGCATTCGCTGTGCAGCCGCACGATCGGCACCGAGCCGTCACGATCACCGATGACGAGTGCCACATGGTCCTGCATCGCGTCGGCACCGCGAAAGGCGACGAGTTCGCCCGTCGCGCTCGCGGCGACCGGCAAGCGTGCCCGCGCGACCAGCGCGATATTCGCAGGGTCGGCAAAATCGGCGAGGTCATCGACCGAAACAGTGGCGGCACAGTCCCCATCCGCCGCACCGATGAACCAGACCGGCAGCCGCTGGGCGTGCCGCGCCAGCGTGACGGCGGCTGCGGCCGCAGCGTCATCCGCCGGTGCGATGGTCCGGAACGGTCCCTTGAGCGGGTAGGCAAGGTCGAGCGCCGGATCCGCAATGGCCAGCGCGGCGGCAACCTGTGTGTCGGCGGCGATGGCTATCGCCACCGGGCCGGGGGATGCCGCCGCCAGTTGATTGGTCAATTTCAGCGTCGCGGCCCGTTCACCCGACAACAGCAGCCCGGCCGCGCCAAAGTCCGCCAATGCCTGGTCACTCGCCGCTTCGACCAGCAACAATCGCATCGCCCCGCCCGGCGCCGTCACGCGGACCGGCCAGCCACGGCGCGCGGCGTCAATCGCCCGCGCAGCATTACGGGGGTCGGCAACTGTCAAAAGGCGAAATCCGTAATGATGGGGATATGGTCCGACGGTTTGTCCCAGTTACGGCAGTCTTCGCACACCCGATGCGCCACCGCCTTTGCCGCAACATCTGCCGTCGCCCACATATGGTCGAGGCGGCGGCCACGGTCGGATGCGGCCCAATCCTTTGCCCGGTAACTCCACCAAGTATAGAGCCGCTGTGGCGGCGCGACAAAGTGGCGGCCAAGGTCGACCCAGCTTGCCGCCGCCTGAAGCCGCGCCAGCGTGTCAACCTCTATCGGCGTATGGCTGACGACGTCGAGCAGCTGCTTGTGGCTCCAGACATCGCTCTCCAGCGGCGCGACGTTGAAATCTCCCGTCAGTATCGTCGGCTGGGCGAGCGTCGCCGACCATTCGATCATGCGGCCCAGAAAGTCGAGCTTTTGTCCGAATTTGGGGTTGGCGTCGCGGTCGGGAATGTCACCGCCAGCAGGGATATAGACATTGTCGAGGTGGACCCCGTTGGGCAGCATCACACCCAGGTGCCGCGCCTCGCCATTGGCTTGCCAGTCGTGCCGGCGGTCGGCGACCAGCGGCACTTTGCTGACGATGGCGACGCCATGATGCATGCGCTGGCCATTGACCAGCCGATAGTCATAGCCGCGATCGGCAAAAATCTGATGCGGGAATAGCCCATCCTCCACCTTCGTTTCCTGAAGGCACAGGATGTCGGGCTGTTCCTGTTCGAGAAACCGGCCGACAATGTCGGCGCGCGCGCGCACGCTGTTAATGTTCCAAGAGGCGATACGCAGGCCGGCGGCGGCAGATGGTCGAGTCATGCCCATGCTCTATAGGCGGTTGATCCGAAAATGAAGCGCCACGCGGGCAGCGCGGACCGCCCGACCAAAAAACCCCCGCTCCAGGGGCGGCGGAGCGGGGGTTAAAAACAGCGTTCGTCACGCTTTTTTGGTCGAAGCGACTGGTACGACCCGGTCAACAGGGGGGAACACCGCATCCACCGACTGCCGCTTCGCCACCCTCCCTAGCCGTCAATTCTGTCGCCCAGATGAACGAAACCATGATTCCGGTCAGGGAGTGCGATGAATCGTTGCAAGCGGGCGTCAAGCACCCCGACTGCCCCAAATCGGCCCAATTTGGGCCGCGAAGCTGCGCCGTTTCAGCGGCGCGGCGTCGTGGTGCGCGGGTCGCGCCAGCGGAACATCGAGTCGGCCACCGGGACATTATATTGCACATTGCGCAGGCGGATGGTCGTCCGCTGGCGCTGGGCGTCGAGTGCAACCCAGCCATAGAGCCGCAGCCCGGCGGGCCCGCGCGCGTCGCGTTCAAAGATCATGGTGATCATGCCATATTCGGGCCGGTTGGGGTCGCGCACCTCCACACTCAGCGTGTTGGCGTTGCCGGTGTCGTTGAGCCGGCCATAGCGCACGAGGTTCGCTTGCGGGTCGATCAGCACCGACAGCGGCGAATTGCGGATCGGCCAGCGCTGCACCTGGCGCACTTCATAATCGATCAGCGTCAACGACCGGCCATCGGCGACAATCAACAGCGGATTACCCGGTTCATACTGAAAACGGATGCGGCCCGGCTGGCGCAGGGTCAAGCGGCCGGACTGGACCTGACCGCTGCGGTCGGTCTGCGAAAAATCGGCGACGAGCGATGTCATCGTCTGCAAATGCTGTTGCACGCGCAGCAGGTCGCCGGTCAGCGCCGGGGCAGGCGCGCGCGACTGGGCCGCAACCGGTGCAGCGGCGGGCAACATGCCCACTGCTAGGCCGGCCAGGATAGCCGGTGCGGCATAGCGGGTGGCAAGGCGGCGAAGGGCAGGCATCGTCATTCCAATCATGATTTCAGGGGTTCCGACCCAATGCCGCGAGCTAATTGAATAGCGGCTGAACCCCGGCGGGCGCGGTGGGCGGATAGCGCGCTATTCATCCTCGAGATAGTGGCTACCATCCTTGCGCCGGCCGTTGCGGTCGACCAGCACCTCGCGGCGGCCCAGATGGTTCGGCGGCCCGACGATGCGCCGTTCCTCCATCCGGTCAATGTGCCGCGCGGCGGTATTATAGCCGATGCGCAGCGCGCGCTGCACGCTGGAGATGGAAGCGCGCTGGCTGTCGATCACGACCTGACAGGCCTGATAGAATTGGCGGTCCTCCACCGAATCCGCCGGTGCCTCCCCACCAAAGGCAAAGTCACCCCCGCTTTCCGGATCTTCGGTCACCGCATCGACATAGGTCGGCGTACCCTGGGCGCGCCAATGGTCGGCGACCTTGCGCACCTCGTCATCCGACACGAACGGCCCGTGGATGCGGATCGATTGCTTGCCGCCGGCCATATAGAGCATGTCGCCCTTGCCCAGCAATTGTTCGGCGCCCTGTTCGCCAAGGATGGTGCGGCTGTCGATCTTGCTGGTGACATGAAAGCTGATGCGGGTCGGCAGGTTCGCCTTGATGACACCGGTGATGACATCGACCGAGGGGCGCTGGGTGGCGAGGATGAGGTGGATCCCCGCCGCACGCGCCTTTTGCGCCAGCCGCTGAATCAGCACCTCGACCTCTTTGCCCGCGGTAATCATGAGGTCTGCGAGTTCGTCGACCACCACCACAACCTGTGGCATCGGCTCGAACTCCAGCGGCTCCTCCTCGTAAATGGGCCGCCCCGTCGCCGGGTCGAATCCGGTCTGCACCTGACGCCGCAATGATTGCCCGCGCGCCTTGGCACTGCGCACCTTTTCATTGAAACTGGCGAGGTTGCGGACCGACAGATTGGCCATCATACGATAGCGGTCCTCCATCTGTTCGACCGCCCATTTGAGCGCGCGCACCGCCTTCGCGGGTTCGGTGACGACCGGGCTGAGCAGGTGGGGGATGCCGTCATAGACGCTGAGTTCGAGCATTTTCGGGTCGATCAGGATCAGGCGGCACTGGTCGGGCGTCAGGCGGTACAGCAATGACAGGATCATCGCATTGAGGCCGACCGATTTGCCCGAGCCGGTTGTCCCGGCAATCAGCAAATGCGGCATCGGCGCGAGGTCGGCGATGACCGGGTCGCCGGCGATATTTTTGCCCAGCACAATCGGCAGCTGGCCCGCCTGTGACTGAAAGGCGTCGCTGGCGATCAGTTGATGCAGCACCACCGGCTCGGTCTTGGCGTTGGGCAGCTCAATCCCCATCACGGTGCGTCCGGGGATGGGCGCGATACGCGCTGACAGCGCCGACATGTTGCGCGCAATATCATCAGCAAGGTTGGTGACGCGGCTGGCCTTTGTGCCCGGCGCGGGTTCCAGTTCGTACATGGTGACGACGGGGCCCTGGCGCACCGCCTTTACCTGCCCGCGCACCTGAAAATCCTCGAGAACCGATTCGAGCAGCCGCGCGTTATTTTCCAGCGCGCCCTTGTCCACGGTCATGCCGCCACGATCGGGCGCCGCCGACAACAGGTCGAGCGGGGGCAGAGAGCTGTCGGCGAACATGTCGGCCTGTTGCGGGCGGGCCGCCTTTTTGCCGGGGGATGGCGGCGCGGTCGCATCGCTGATGACCGGACGGTCGCCGTCGCGCGGTTTGACCGGTCGGCGTTTGATCCCGAGGCCGAGGCCCCGGCGCGGTTCGTCGCTGCCGCCATCCGCGTCGGGCGTGATGACGCGGTCGAGTGCGGAGGGTTCGTCCCCCCGTTCGTCATCGGCCGCACCGGTCCACCCCGCAGGCAGGCGGATCGCGCCGAGGCCCAGGCTGCGCCACCACAGCCAAAAGCCGCCTGCACCCACCAGCGCCGCGACCGCGATACGCAGATAATAGGCTGCGGCATCACCGAGCGGCGCCGCCAGCCAGTCGAACAAGGTTGCGGCGGCCATGCCGACGACCCCGCCCGACCCGGCCGTCAGCGTCTGTGACGGGACATTTTCCCAGATTGCCAGCGCCGTCCCGACCAGAAAAATCCCGACGATGCCGACCCGCAGGCGGCGCGGTCGCCGCACCCGGTCCGCGCCCACGATCAGCCGCCAGGACCAGCGTACCAGCATCGGCACCAGCATCAATGCCGGCCAGCCGACGACCAGCAACGCCACACTGGCGAGCCACGCCCCCGGCGCACCGAGCCAGTTGTGCGCGGGGCCGGCCGCAGCGGTGGTAAAGCTGGGGTCGCCGGCATCGAAACTGCCCAGGAGGATCGCCAGCAGCACGGCGGCAACAGCCAGCGCGGCGCCGGCGATCAGGTGGCCGGTACGGTCGAGGCTGGACCGGAACAATCCGTCCCATTGCTGCGCCGAACCACCGGTGCTGCGGCTTGCCATCAGTATCGACCCTGTCTTTGGCTCAAATCGGCGGGAAAAGCGCCCGCCGCTATCCCTATTTCCACTATGCGCCGCGCGATGACTCGCCGTCAAGCATTGGCATCTACTCCGCTTGGCTCTAGTGTGGTGGACTTGAAATTCGCATTATCGTCACGGCCGACCAAGGGGCGAATTTCAAATCCGTAAACCACACTAGAACGCATATTTGCTAGTGACCCTGATGAATCTGAAGTCCGCTTATTGCTAGCCGATTAATGGGACCGACTTCAGATTCGGGTCACTAGAACATCGAGTGAGTCAGGAGCCCGTTCATGCCGTCTGCCAGTACGCCCGCCGACACCACCAGTCCCCGCCGCGACGCCAGCGCCGATGTGCTGATTTCCGGCGGCGGCTTGGTGGGTCAGGTTTTGGCGCTGGCGCTGGCGCATCATGGTCTGACGTCGATTATCGTCGACCCGGCCAGCCCGACCGTCACGCTCGCGCCCGATTTTGACGGGCGCGCATCGGCCATCGCCAGCGCTTCGTGGAAGATGATGCAACGGATCGGGATTGGCGAGGCATTGTTGCCGCATGGCTGCCCGATCGAACGGATTTGGGTGTCGGACGGGCTAAAGCCGGGCGAACTGGAATTTGCCGCCGACCCTGATGACGGGTTCCTCGGCATCATGTTCGAAAACCGGCGCATGCGCCTGGCGCTCGCGCAAGCTGTGGCCGACTGCGCGCTCATCGACCTGCGCGCGCCGGTGGTGACGCGTGGAATCGAGCGTGGCGACCACGGCGTCACCGCGACGCTGGGCGACGGCAGCATTTTGTCCGCCCCCGTGCTGGCGGTGTGCGAAGGACGCCGTTCCCCCACGCGGGACGACGCGGGCATCACCATCGCCCAATGGTCATATCATCAACAGGCGATGATCGGCGCCTTTGCGCACGAGCACAGCCACGACCAGACCGCCTATGAGATATTCTATTCCGACGGGCCGTTCGCCATCCTGCCGCTCAACGACCTGGCCGACGGACGGCACCGCAGCGCCTTTGTCTGGTCGACCGACGAGGCAAAGGCCAAGGCGTTTCTGAAACTGGGCCCGCGCGGATATAAGGCCGAATTGCTGGCGCGTATGGGCAGCCTGTTGGGCGACATAGACGAAATTGCGCCGCGCGGCCTTTTCCCGCTCGGCTATCAACGCGCGGCGGACATCGTGGCGCAACGTATGGTGCTGGTCGGCGACAGCGCGCACGGCATCCATCCGATCGCGGGACAGGGCTTCAACCTGGGCCTGCGCGATGTTGCCGCACTGGTGGAGGTGCTGGTCGATGGCGCACGGATGGGGCAGGACCTTGGCGATGCCTGGCTGCTGGAACGCTATGGCCGCTGGCGCGGCCTCGACAATCTGTCGGTCGGCATTGCCACTGACGGGTTGAGCCGGCTGTTCGGTGTGCCCGGCAAGGCGGCGAGCGCGGTGCGCCGGTTCGGGCTGGCCGGGGTGCAGCGTTCCGGCCTGCTCAAGAATTTTTTCATGGCCGAAGCACGCGGCGAAACCGGCGACATGCCCAAATTGCTGGTCGGCGAAAGCGTGTGAAGCAGCATATCTACGTAAATTTGCCGACCGGTTGGCGACGGAAGCTGCCAAAAGTTAAGGGGGCCAGCCGCAGCTTAGCCCCCTTTTCCGGATTGTCGAAACGCACCGGGTGGATATCGCTTGTATATGCATGAGCGCATATTTAGTCAAGCTTAATGCGCATTGTCCGTGTCTACGTTGATGGCTTCAATATGTATCACGCAGTTGATAAATTGGAAGACAATCGGCTCAAATGGCTTAACTATTGGCAGCTTTGCACCACGCTGGTTCGGCCCGGCGAAACGCTCAACGCTGTGCACTTCTTTACCGCAGTGTGGCCATATGAGGCGGCCAAACAGAAGCGACACGAAAACTTCATAAACGCGCTCGACGCGGTAGGTGTGCAAGTGCACCGCGGATCATTCTCAAAACCCCGAAAGTGGTGCGAAGAGAAACAGCGATATTGCTGGTTTAGAGAAGAGAAGCAGACGGACGTCGCCATTGCGGTGCGTATGCTGGCTGATGCTGCCGACGGGCAGGATCAACGGATGATCCTCGTCACGGCCGATAGCGACCAAATCCCTACCGCGCGCGCGCTAAATGCCATGCCCCACATATCGCTGACATTAGCATTTCCCCCGGGCCGCGCCGGGCATGCGCGCGAGTTGGGCAGCCACATTGGCGATCGGCTGGAACTCAAATTGCAGCGGCTGCTGCCGCACCAACTGCCCCGCAACGTCTTAAAAAATGGCGAGTTGGTTGCGAAGCGGCCAGCCATTTATGACACGCAAATCTGAGCGTTTGCCCCGCGATTATTGTAGCGTCACCTGACGGCTGTCGGGGTCGGGACGGCTGCTCATGAACCGCATCAGCTGGATGGCGAGGTCGGCGCGCTCGCTCAGCGTCGGT
>CAZAWL010000096.1:0-7635 GCA_964488705.1 uncultured Sphingopyxis sp. | reverse complement strand
AGTTCCTGTTCCTTCAGGGCAACGAACCGTGCGAGACGAGCTATGCCGACCGCGCCGGCAAATATATGGGGCAAAAGGGCGTGACACTGCCACGGCTGTGATGGGGTGTGGGTCTTGCTCCCCAACCCCTGTCACTCCGACTGCACAGCTCCCGACAGGGCGCGGATCGGGGCTGCCGCTGCGCCATATTTGCCCGCGGCCCGCACGTGACGGCATTGACAAAATTAACCTATTAGGTTAGTATTTTCCCGCAATGGCAACCAATTTGTTCAGCTTCACCCCCGTCGTCATGGCCCGCATCCGCCATGATGGCTGGACGCAGGAACGGCAGCGGCAGTTCGTCCACGCCCTATCCATCCTCGGCACCGTCGGGGCGGCAGCGCGGGCGGTGGGCATGACGCCGATGTCCGCCTATCAGCTGCGTCGGCGGGGGGACGCAGAAAGTTTCGCCCGTGCGTGGGACGCGGCGCTGGCCCACGGTCGCGCCACACAGCTCAGCCACGCACTCGACTGCGCGATCAATGGCGCAACCACCGTCAAGTTGCGTCTGGGTGGCGTGCTTGAACTGACGCAGGTGCGTGATCTGAAACAGCTGCTCAACGCAACGCGCGCCGCGCCGCATCGCACGGCCGGATAAGTTTACAATCACAGCGTCGTTCTGCATAAACTTTGCAAACTTAATCCCGGAATCGGGCACAGAGAGGACCATCCACGATGACCAAAAAACCCGCCCGCGAATTTGGCATCATCGTCTGGGGGGCGACCGGTTTTACCGGCCGGCTCGTCGCCGAATATCTCTCCGCCGAATATGGCAAGACGGTGCAGGGTGGCGACCCCGTCGACCCATGGCCATGGGCCATGGCGGGGCGCAGCATGGCCAAGCTGGAGGAGGTGCGCGACCTCATCGGTGCGCCAAAGGATATACCGCTCATCGTCGCGGATGCCGACGACCCGGCCAGCCTCGACGCACTGTGCGCGCGCACGCATGTCGTGCTGACAACGGTCGGCCCCTATCAACTCTATGGCGATGCGCTGGTCGCGGCGTGCGTGCGCAACGGCACCGATTATGCCGATTTGTGCGGCGAGCCGGGCTGGATGCGGGAGATGATCGACCAGCATCAGGACGCGGCAAAGGCGTCGGGCGCGCGCATCACCTTTTCCTGCGGGTTTGACTCCATCCCCTTCGACCTCGGCGTGTCCTATCTGCAATCGGCGGCGGTCAAGGCGCATGGCAAACCCGCGCCGCGGGTGAAGGGGCGGGTACGCAAGATGCAGGGTGGCGCCTCCGGCGGGACCGTCGCCAGCCTCACCGAAACACTGAAAGCGGTTGCGAAAAAGCCGTCGCTGGCGTTGCTGCTCAAGAGCAGCTTTGCCCTCACCCCGGGTTTTGAGGGGCCGTCGCAACCCTCCGGACTCATACCCGAATATGACAGCGCCACCGGCACATGGACGGCGCCGTTCGTGATGGCGCCGATCAACACCAAAAATGTGCACCGGACCAATTTCCTGCTCGGACACCCGTGGGGGCAGGATTTTGTCTATGACGAAATGGTGATGACCACCATCGGCGATGCCGGAAAGGCGATGGCCGAAGCCATGGCCAAGGCGAACCCCTTTGGCGAATCCAAGCTGAAACCCGGCGACGGCCCGAGCAAGGAAGAGCGAGAGGCGGGGTTTTACGACATAGTGTTCATCGGCGAATATCCCGATGGTACCCGCATCCGCGCCAATGTCACCGGCGACCGCGACCCCGGCTATGGTTCGACATCGAAAATGCTCGCGGAAACCGGCATTGCCCTGCTCGCCAATGGCGGGCCCGGCGGGGTGTGGACACCCGGCGCGCTGCTCGGCGACGCATTGATTGCGCGGCTGACGGCCCATGCCGGACTGCGCTTTGCGATTGAGGACTAGGCGCATTGGCTGACGCACCGGATGGTCACCCGCCCGCCGCCAACCTTGACCAGCTGCTGGCGCGGCGGGTGCGGGGCGGTGACGCGCTCAATTATGCCATTGGTCCGGACTGGATGCAGGGGCGGACCGCCTATGGCGGCATCTCTGCCGCGCTGGCGCTCGACGCGGCGATGGCCAACCACCCCGGCGAAGCGCCGCTGCGCAGCGCGCAGGTCAGTTTTGTCGGACCGGTTGGCGGCGACTGTTCGGTGACGACGCGGCTGCTGCGCGAATCCAAATCGAGCCGGTTCGTCGCGGCGGACCTTTCCTCCGGCATGGGATATGGCACCAACGGCCTGTTCAGCTTCATGCGCGGGCGCGAATCGCACATCGACCACCGTATCATCGCGGCGCCCGATGTGCCGGGCCCCGACCAGCTCGCCGACGTCCCCGACCACCCGGCACGTCCACCCTTTACCCGCAAATTCGACATGCGGCCGCCGCGCGGACCCGGCTTTGGCCATGGGCTCGACGAAGGCAACATCACGACCTGGGTGCGTTGGGTGGACCAGCCGGACTGTGACCCGCATGTGGCGCTGCTGGCCCTCGCCGACGCCCTGCCGCCGGCGGCGATGCCGCTGTTCCGGCAATTTGGCCCGATCAGCTCATCGACCTGGATGCAGCATTTCCTCACCGACCATCCGCAAACAGAGGATGGCTGGTGGCTGCTGGTGTCACAGACGCGCCATGTCGCCAACGGGTTTTCGGCGCAGTCGATGTATATCTGGAACAGCGCGCGCGAACTGGTGTCGGTCGGCGGTCAGGGTGTCGCGCTCTACGTCTGACGCCGCGGCAGGACGATCGACGCACACAGGCCGTGCGGCTCGCGATTGCGGATGACCAGCTCGCCGCCCTCGCCCATGGCGACGGCACGCGCCAGGGTCAGGCCCAACCCCGACCCGCCGGTCGCCCGGTTGCGCGATTCCTCTGCCCGGACAAAGGGTTCCAGCATCGCATCGATACGCTCGGGCGCGATGCCGGGGCCGTCATCCTCCACGCTGATGGCGACGCCGCCGTCACTCTGTTCGTGCAGCCCCACTCTCGCGCTGCCGGCATAGGCGACAGCATTGTCGATAAGGTTGCGCACCGCCCCGCGCAGCGCGGACGGGCGGACCGCCAGATGCACCAGCGCGCCCTCGGCGGCCAGTGCCACCGGTTTGTCCATGGCACGGTAATCGTCGACAATCGCCGCGAGCATGGCCGCCAGATCGGTCATCTCCGGTGCCTCCTGCGGCTGGTTGGCGCGTGCCAGCATCAGGATGTTGCCGAGCATGGTCGTCATATCGTCGATCGTCGCGACCAGCTTGGTCCGCAACACCTCATCCTCCACCTGCTCCACCCGCACGCGCAAGCTCGCGAGCGGGGTACGCAGGTCATGGCCGATGGCGCCCAGCATCCTGTCTTTGTCGCGGAGCATGGCGAGGATGCGTTCGCGCATGCTGTTGAACGCATGGGTCAGGTCACGCACGTCGCGCGGCCCCGTTTCGGGCAGGGCAGCGCGGTCACCGCCCGGCCCCATCGCCTGGGCCGCATCGACCAGCCGGCCCAGCGGGCGGCTGACCCGCCACGCGACGAACAGCAATGGGCCGAGCAAGAGCGCGAACAGGATCAGCGTTTGCCCAATGAGCAAGGCACCGATCCGTGCATTCGGCACCGGACGCCGTGCCCGAACTGTGACCCAGCGCCCGTCATTCAGGCGCACCGCGACGGCCGCGACCTCGAACAGTTGATCCCCCCGGCGCGTATTGACGGGGCGGTCCGCCCCTGGCCGCGCCGGCAACCGTCCATGCGCCGCTGTTACCGCGGTGATCCGGCCCTGCGGTCCGACCGAGCCCAGTCCGCGCCGCACCTGATCCTCGACTTCGGGCCAATCGCGCAGGCCGGGCGGAATAACTGGCTGATTGGCGATGACGATGTGCCGGGCGCGACGCGGACGCGGGCCGTCACGGCGCAGACGCTCCGCGTCCCGGGCTGGGCGTGTCCAGTCGGGCGGCACCTCACCCGACTGCAGGCGTTCGAGGACATCGTTGATCTGCACGACGGCACCGGCGGCCGTCGCTACCGCAGCCTGATTTCGCTGGGCACGGACCAGCAGCACCAGATTGACGGATTGCGCCGCCAACAGCGTCACCGCCGTCACCAGCATCAACTGGCCACCCAGGCTTCGCGGCCAAACTCGCATCAGTCGCATCAGTCGCGTCCGGCCCGGCCCGCGCGGCGCACCGTCGCCGCAAATGTATAGCCGCCACCCCACACCGTCTTGATGAGGTGCGGCTGCTTTGCGTCATCCTCTATCTTGCGGCGCAGGCGGCTGATCAGATTATCGATGGCCCGGTCAAAAATGTCGGCCTCCCGCCCACGGACGAGGTCGAGCAGCCGGTCACGCGTCATCACCTGTCGCGGGTGTCGCACCAATGCCAGCAGCAATTGATATTCGCCGGTCGATAGCGTCACCGTGCGCCCATCGACATGGTCGAGCGCGCGCGTCGTCGTCGACAACAGCCAATTTTCAAAGCGAAAGCTCTCACCCTGCAATGCCGGGTCGACATCCGCCGGTTCAGCCCCGGCGCGGCGCAGGACGGCGCGGATCCGCGCGACCAGTTCACGCGGGCTGAACGGCTTGACGACATAATCGTCCGCCCCGATTTCGAGGCCGACGACGCGTTCGGTTTCCTCACTGCGTGCGGTCAGCAGGATGACCGGCAGCGCCAGCGTTTCGCGCATGAATCGCGTCAGGCTGAGCCCGTCCTCCCCCGGCATCATGACGTCGCAAATGGCGAGATCGAACCGGTCACCGAGCAACTGCGCGCGCGCATCCGCAGCATGAGCCGCAGTCGCGACGCTAAAGCCATGTGTGGCAAGATATTCGGCCAGCGGTTCACTGATCGACGGTTCATCGTCGATCAGCAGCAGGCGGACAGGCGCGTCGGTCATTGCCCTGATATTGCCCCAATAAACAGACGTTGCCCGGTCGTCGGCGGTCGCCTCATCTGCGGTGCCGACCCTGCCGTGCCGACACATATGTGGAACACGACAGGGCCCCGGTCAAACCCGCGATTATGAACCCGCGATGACAAACCCGCGACATCAAACCCGGCGGCGTCGACCGCCGGGTCATGCTCACTCGCCAGCAGGCGGTGGCGGCGGCATATCCTCGCCATCCGGGCCAGCCGCATGGCCGCCCCGGCGTCCGCCACGCTGGTGCATGCGTTCGCGCATCTGGGCACGCTGGGCCGCGCGCTCCTCGGACGAAATCGCGCCATCGCTGTTGGTGTCAGCGCGGGCAAACATCCGGTCAGACATGGCCAGAAACTCGGCCTGATCGACGGCACCGTCATTATTGGTATCAGCCATCCGTGCCATCCGCTCGGCGCCATCACCCCGGCGTCCGCCATGCATGCGGCCGCGACGGTGGTCGCCGCCACCTTCACCTTCGGCAGCGTCGGCGCGATCAGCGCGCCGTGCCGCCATGCGCTCGCGCATTTGTGCAGCCTGCGCGTCCCATTCGGCACGGCTGATCGACCCGTCACTATTGCCGTCCATGCGGGCAAAGCGTTCGGCATGCGCATTTTCGCGGGCCGCCGACCGATCCTCACGGGTCAGACGGCCGTCGCGGTTGGCGTCGGCACGGGCAAAGCGCGCCTGTGCAGCCGCGCTCGCCTCGGCACGCGTGACCTGACCGTCATTATTGCTGTCAGGGTTGGCGCGCGCGGCATTTTGACCATGCGCCGCAACCACCACTGCTGCGGCAACGGCGAGGACGGCGGTTGAACTGATGATCAATTTCTGCATCGGAAGTCCTTTCACATGCAGCGTCACATAAACCCCATTAGGGGACATCAGGGCGCTGCGTTTCTACCTTTTGCGGCCTGATGCTGCCACGGATATGTCATCGCACCGCGAAATTGTCGCAAATTGTCGCAAGCGGCTGCGTCAGCCCGCCAATCTGGTCGCCGGACGGCGGACGGTCAATGGAGCGGGTAGGGGGGAGTCGCAGACGACCGGAGCGCAGTGCAGGTCAATCGAACCCCTCACCTGTCGTTCCGGCGGGAGCTCGCGAAACTGGAGCGGGTAAGGGGAATCGAACCCCTCTAGCTAGCTTGGAAGGCTAGTGCATTACCACTATGCTATACCCGCCCGATCCTGCGCGAGCGAGCGATTGCC
This sequence comes from uncultured Sphingopyxis sp., assembly GCA_964488705.1. Lineage (GTDB taxonomy): Bacteria > Pseudomonadota > Alphaproteobacteria > Sphingomonadales > Sphingomonadaceae > Sphingopyxis. The sequence goes on along the minus strand of CAZAWL010000096.1, from coordinate 1,521 downwards.
ACGCGATGCCTGTTGCGTCAAGCTGCGTCCATCGTAACGGCGCGGTCGTTCGCCAAGGGAGTAAGAGCATGCCGCAAACCCCATTTTCCGGACCACCCGCCAACGCTGCCCGCATCGCGCTAGCGATCTTGCGTCACCCGGCGATTCTGTTGCTGGGCGGCGCAGCCACACTGCTCGCCGGGCTGATCGGCTGGTCCATGTTTGTGAACCATGTCGGCCTGCAATTGGGCCTTGCAGGTCCGACGCGCGCATTGATCGGGCAAACCAGCTGGGCATTCATCGCGCTGCTGCTGTACGCCGCCTATGTCCGCTTTGCCGAGGGTCGCCGCGATGCGCCCGAACTGGGACGCCGCGGATTAGGGGCGGAGCTTGCGCTGGGCACCGGTATCGGTGTGGCGGCGATGAGCCTGACCATCCTCGCCATCGCAATCGGCGGCGGCTATTCCGTCGCCGGTTTCAACGCCCCGTCGCTCCTGCTCGGTCATGCTGTCGCGGCGCTGTTTGCCGGCGTTTGGGAAGAATTGCTGTTCCGCGGTTTCCTGTTCCGGCTGGTCGAACAATGGCTGGGGACGACGGTGGCACTGCTGAGCTCCGCGGCCCTATTTGGGGCGGCGCACCTGGGCAATGACAATGCCAGCCCGCTGGCAGCCTTTGCCATCGCCATCGAGGCGGGCATATTGCTCGGCGCCGTATACATGCTGACCCGGCGGCTGTGGGCGGCGATTGGCCTCCACATGGCGTGGAACTTTACCCAGGGCGGGGTGTTTGGCGTTGCCGTCTCCGGCTTTACCGAACCCGGGCTGATTATCCCGCACATCTCAGGCCCGGCGCTGCTTACCGGTGGTGCGTTCGGCGCAGAGGCGAGCGTGCCGGCGATGGTCATTTGCACCGCGATCGGCGTTTATTGTCTGTGGCTTGCATGGGCGCGTGGCGAATGGGTTTCTCCCAGTGTCGGACGGCTGTTGGGTCGAATTCGCACCGACGGCTGAGCCACTAAATACTGGCGCTGTCCTTGGGAACACAGTAAGAACATTGGCGTCATGGCCCTGCCCGAATCCAGTCTGGGCGCGCGACAGCGCAAGATCATCCATGTCGACATGGACGCATTTTTCGCGTCCGTCGAACAGCGCGACAATCCGGCGTTGCGCGGGCAACCGGTTGCGGTCGGTGGCGCCGGGGGCCGCGGTGTGGTGGCTGCAGCCAGCTATGAAGCCCGCCGCTATGGCGTCCGGTCGGCCATGCCGTCTGTGACCGCCGCACGATTGTGCCCGCCGCTGATTTTCGTGAAGCCGCGCATGGAGGAATATCGCGCCGTATCGCAACAGATTCGCGCCATTTTTGCCGAAGTGGCCGACGCCGTCGAACCATTGTCGCTCGACGAGGCCTATCTCGACGTCACCGCCGACAAAGGTGATTTCGGCAGTGCCACGGCAACAGCGCGCCACATCCGGGCGGAAATACGGCGCACGACCGGCCTGACCGCGTCCGCGGGCGTCAGCACCAACAAGCTGATCGCAAAGC
>CAZAWL010000095.1:0-7716 GCA_964488705.1 uncultured Sphingopyxis sp. | reverse complement strand
GTCGTGAACACGAACCCATGCATCCCGACCGCCTTTGCGCCGTCGATATTGGCCGCCACATCGTCCAGAAATACGCTGTCTTGCGGGCGAAGTTCGTGCGTTTCCAACAGGTGGCGATAAATGCGCTGATCGGGTTTTAGGACGCCGATGTCGGCGGAGTTTGCCACCCCCTCGAACAGCGGCCAAAAGGCGTAGCGATCCTGCAGATGGACGACGATTTCGTGCACATTGTCGGTCAGGGCGAACAGCCGATAACCGCTGTCGGCAAGGCGCCGCATGAGCCGCTCGGTTCCCTCCACGGGGTCGAGGCTGGCAAATATTTCCGCAAACAGCCGATCCGCGCCGGTGGCCGCCAACAGCCCGTCGCGCACATAGGCCTGTTTCGCCTGTGCAACGGTCAATTCGCCGCGATTAAGCGACCGCCAAATGTCGCTGTCGACGAACAGCCTGTGGCGCAATTGGTCGACATCCTCATGCGAATCGCCAAAGGCACGACCGACGATCGCATGCGGGTCCCACCGCACCAGCACATTGCCGATGTCGAACACGATATTGCGGATGGCGGGCGTGCCGGTCATTGCGTCATGCCGAGCTGGGTGAGGATAAAGGCCTGTTCCTCCGCATCTTCGCGCAAACTGTCGAAACGGCCTGATTTGCCGCCATGCCCTGCGCCCATATTGGTCTTGAGGATCAACGGATTCGCGTCGGTTTTTGTCGCACGCAGCTTTGCGACCCACTTGGCCGGCTCCCAATAGGTGACGCGCGGGTCGTTGAGCCCCGCAGTGACCATGATTGGCGGATAGTCCTGCGCTGTGACATTCTGATAGGGACAATAGCCGGCAATCAGGTCATAGGCATCGGCATCTTCTATCGGGTTGCCCCACTCCGGCCATTCGCCCGGCGTCAATGGCAGCGAGGCGTCGAGCATCGTATTGAGCACATCGACAAAGGGCACATGGGCAACCGCAGCGCCCCACAGATGCGGCGCCATGTTGCACACCGCGCCGACCAGTTCGCCACCGGCGCTCCCCCCCGCGATGGAGATGCGGCCCGCGCGCGTCCAGCCGCCGTCAACCAGCCCCTGGGCGACGTCGACAAAGTCATTGAACGTATTGGTCCGTTGCCCCTGCTTGCCCGACAGATACCAGTGACGCCCCAGATCATCGCCGCCGCGGATATGCGCAATGGCGAAAATGAATCCGCGGTCGAGCAGGCTCAGCCGATTGGTCGAGAATCCGGGCGGGATCGCGATGCCATAGGCGCCATAGCCATAAAGATGCAGCGGGTTGCCCGTATCGGCGTTGCGGAGCGCCCGGTTCCAGACGAGGCTGACCGGCACCGCCGTGCCGTCACGCGCCGGTATCAGCAGCCGTTCGGTCGCATAGGCGCTGGCGTCATAGCCTGACGGCACTTCCTGCACCTTGCGCACCGTCAGCGTGCGCGCCTTGACGTCATAGTCATAGACGGTGCCGGGGGTCACCATCGATTCATAGCCGAGCCGCAGGACGCCCGTCGCATATTCGGGGTTTTCGCCAAGGCCCGCATCATAGCTCGATTCGGGAAAGCTGATCCGTTCGACGCGCCCGGGGTCGTCATAACAGCGAATTTCAACCTGATCGAGGCCATATTCGCGGCCTTCCACGACATAGAATTCGGCAAAACAGCTGACATCCGTCATGTAAAAGTCGTCGGAGCCTTCGATCAGCGTCGTCCAGCGGCCCGGGTCGGCGATGGGGGCCGTCGCCAGGCGGAAATTGGCGTGCGCGTCATTGCTGTGGATGAACAGCAGGTCGCCATGATCATCGACGTCATATTCGATACCCTTTCGCCGCGGTGCGACGACTATGGGGTCGGCCAGCGGGTCGTTGGCCGGGTAAAGCCGCACTTCGCTGGTTTCGTGATCGCCTGTCGAAATAATCAGGAACCGTTCGGATGACGTCATCGACACGCCGGCGGAAAAGCCCTCATCCTCCTCATGATAAATGACGACATCGTCGCTCGCCGGCGTGCCGAGCCGATGCAGCATGATGGTGCGGGTCCGCCAATTTTCGTCGACCAGTCCATAGAGGAGCGCATTACCGTCGGCCGTGAACACGATATTGCCCAAGGTTCCTTCGATCGCATCATCACCCCATGGCGCCCGCACCCCTTCGATCACATCGGGCAAGGCCGCATCAGCGGCGAGGTCGCGAAAGCGCACGGTATAGCGTTCCGACCCGTTGGTGTCGGTGGCATAGGCGAGCCGACGCCCATCCTTGCTGATGTCGAGCGCACCGAGCCGGAAATAGTCATGCCCCTGCGCGAGCGCGGGTTCATCAAGGAAACATTGATGCCCCTGACCCTCCGCCGCGTCGGCGGGGCGGCGCCACCAGGTACGATATTGCCCGCCGGTCGCGAATTCGCGCCAATAGACCCAGTCGCCGTCGCGCTGTGGGACCGACTTGTCGTCTTCCTTTATCCGCCCCTTCATTTCCGCAAACAACGTATCGATCAGCCCCTGATTGGGGGCCATAAACGCCTCAAACCATGCGTTTTCAGCGTCCAGATGGGCGAGAATCTCGGCATCCTTGACGTCGGGATAGCCCGGATCGCGCAGCCAGCCAAAATCGTCGGACAAGGTGCGACCATGATGGGCTGATGTTGTCGGACGTCTGGCTGCAACGGGGGGTGACGCGCGAAGGGCAAGGGCGGTTTCGGCCGCAGGGGGGGTGTCGGTCATGCTTGTCATTTAGGCGATCGAGCGACAGAAGAAAGGGGGCGGAGAAAAGGAAATAGGCATGACAGGTACCAGCATCGCCACGTTGATTATTCTGGCCGCAGGACTGTTGGCATCAGGACAGGATGCGCCCCCGCCCCCTTTGCCGACGCCCGCCACGCCTGCACCCGCGGGTTGTTCGGGGGCGACCGTTCGCGCCGTCGACGGCACGACAAGGTGCATCGCATTTGAAAGCAGGCTGATGATCCGTATCAGCGGGTCACCCGACCGCTGGCGCGCCGATGCGCCGCGCGACTGGATCCGCTGGCCACAGGCCATCAATGACCCGGCACAATGGATCTCCGAATCGGACGCTGCCGTTCAGCACTGGCTCGCCATGGCGTCGCCGCGAAGTGACCGGTCACTGACGGCGATGATCGACATAGCTGCGGATGGCGCGGTGGCGGGGTGCAGTATTGATCCCAATGATCGATCCGGCGCTGCAGTGCCGGAGCCCTATTTGGGCCTGTGCGATACGCTGAGGTCTGCCATGCGGATGCGCCCGGCGATCGGGGCTGACGGCCAGCCCCTGGCTTCGCGGTTTGTCGTATCGATCCAGTTTCGGGAAGGGCGCGTGCCGACCGATTCGCCGCGCGAACCGTTGATTGCCGAACCGCGCCTGTCGCCTGCACCGCCGCCACCCCCGCCGGCCGTTCCGGAATGGCCGCCGACTCGGGCGTCGCGCCTGCCCACCGCCGTCAGCTTGGCGCTGGCCCCTGGCGGCGCAGATGCCTTTGCCCGGGACACACCCGGCTGGGCTGGCGTCTGGGTCACGTCGGGGCCCGACGGCCCCATCACATGCACCGTCGCCCGCCCGTCTGGGGATGCCCGTTTTGATCGACGCGCGTGCGAAGCCGCGTCCCGTCGCGGCGCAATAACCTATGACTGGCCGGCGAGTGGCCGGGTTTACCCGGTCCGCACACCGGTCCATTTCGTGCCGGTTGACGGCCGGCCGCACGCCATCATGCCGGTGACGCAATGGATCAGCGGCGCCACCATTCCGGCGACGGTGATGGAACGGGTCAGGGCGCTGGCGCTGGCGGCCGGTGCGGCTGGACCGCCTGCGGCCGACTTGGCCGCACTGCGCCTGTCGATCAGTGTTGATGAAAGCGGCGCTGTCGCCCGGTGCGAAGTCACGCAGTCCAGCGGCAATGACGCTGCAGATGCCGCTGTCTGCATGGCCCTTCGCAACAGCGACGGGATCGTGCCCGGACGCGACATATTCGGGTGGGTGACAGCGACCCGCCTCTATGGCGTGACGCTGAACACCGCATCCCCCTAGCGGGTCGGTTGCGCTCTCTATATATGCCTTTCGCATGACAGACACACCCAATGCGCGAACGAGCGCCGTCGCCACGTCCGAACACCCGGCCCATGCGCGCATGGCCGCGCTGCGCGCCGAACTGGCCAAACAGTCGATTGACGGGTTTATCGTGCCGATCTCCGACGAACATATGAGCGAATATGTCGGGGCCTACGCCCAGCGTCTCGCCTGGCTGACGGGGTTCAACGGCTCTGCCGGGATGGCGGCGGTGTTGATCGACAAGGCCGCGATCGCAGTCGATGGCCGGTACGAAATCCAGGTGCGCGACCAGGTGCCGGGTGACCTCTATGCCTATGTCGACACGCCCGCAGGGTCACTGTCGGCATGGTTGTCGGCCAACACGAAAGCGGGCCAGAAAATCGGCTATGATGCGTGGCTGCATGGCGGCCCGTGGGTGCGGATGATGACACGGGCATTGGCCGCCAGCGGTGCCAAGCTGGTACCCGTTGCCCGCAACCCGATCGACGCCATCTGGACGGACCGGCCGGCCCCCAGCGCCGCGCCGGCAATGGTACAGGACGACGCCTTTGCCGGGCGGTCCTCCGCCGAAAAGCGTGCCAAAATGGCCGATTGGCTGAAATCGAAAAAGCTTGATGCCGCGGTCATCACGGCGCTCGATTCAGTGGCGTGGACATTCAATGTCCGCGGCAGCGACGTATCGCGCACGCCGGTGGCGCTGGCGTTCGCGCTGCTGCACGCCGACGGGACCGCCGAACTGTTCATCGATGACGAAAAATTGACGCCGCAGCTGACGGCCCATCTGGGCAATGCGGTGCGCACGGCGCCCTACGCCGCGTTGGCCGACGGGTTGGACCGGTTGGCGGGCAAACGCGTCGGCGTGGACCCGGACCGCACGGTGCAGGCGATTGTCGCCCGGCTCGAAGCCGCCGGTGCGACGATCATCGCCGAACGCGACCCGTCCATCCTCGACAAGGCCGTCAAGAACCCCGTGGAAATTGCCGGCATGAAAGCCGCGCATGTCCGCGACGGTGTGGCGCTGTCACGCTTTTTGAACTGGGTGGAGCAGGAAGCGCCAAAAGGCGGGGTGGATGAACTGGGCGCAGCGGCGCGGCTGGAAACGTTCCGCCGGGACCATGGCGAGCTGGTCGACCTGTCGTTCGACACGATTTCGGGCGCGGGACCCAACGGCGCGTTGATGCATTACCGGGTCAGCCCGGAAACCAATCGACCGCTCGAAATGAACAGCCTCTATCTCGTCGATTCGGGCGGCCAGTATCGCGACGGCACCACCGACGTGACCCGCACCATCGCCATCGGCACGCCGAGCGCCGAAATGCGCCGCCGTTTCACACAGGTGCTGCAGGGGCATATCGCGCTGGCGTCCGCCATTTTCCCGCACGGCACGCGCGGCAGCCAGCTAGACATGCTCGCGCGCATGTATCTGTGGGCTGACGGGGTCGATTATGGTCATGGCACCGGCCACGGCGTCGGCCATTTCCTGTCGGTCCATGAGGGGCCGCAACGCATAGGCAAGCCTGCAGGCGGACAAGCGGGAACCGAGGAGCCGCTGGTGGCGGGCATGGTCCTGTCCAACGAACCGGGCTATTACAAGCCCGGCCATTTCGGCATCCGCATCGAAAATTTGGTCATCGTGGTCGATCGCCCGATCGACGGGGCCGAAACGCCAATGCTCGGATTCGAAACGATCACCTTTGCGCCGATCGACCGTCGCCTGATCGACGTCGGCATGCTCAGCGCCGAGCAGCGGGCATGGGTGGATAGCTACCACGCCAGCGTGCGGGACCGTGTCGGGCCCGGCATGGCCGGCGCCGATCGCGAATGGCTCGACGCCGCCTGCGCACCACTGACCGACGCCTGAGCGAGCGGAGACAGTCACGCGATGGACCGGGCATGGTGGGCTATTCCCAAAGAGCGTTTCGCAGTGCAGCACGACATCCGCGTGCGGTATAACGAGATCGACGGACAACAGATTGTCTTTAACGGCAACTACCTGATTTATGCCGATATCGGCGTCACGGAATTGTTCAGGACGATGGGCGGGGGTCAGCCGGGGTCATTTTTCGCCCAATATGGCACCGACATTGTCGTCGTGAACGCCGAAATCGACTATCATGCATCGGCCATACTCGACGATATGTTGTGCATTGCAACGCGGGTTGCACGCTTTGGCCGGACCAGTTTTGTCATCCATATTGCGCTGTTTCGCGGCGAACAGCGCATGACCGACATGGCGCTGACCTATGCCCATGTCGAGGCGGACCGCAGCCGGTCCTGCCCGCTGCCTGGCAGTTTTATCGCAGATGTCCGCAGTTTTCAGCCGGATCCGCCCGAACAGGCCACAGGCTGACCCACGCAGTGGCCGGGTGCCGCAGCCAAAAAAAAGGGCCGCTGCAAGCAGCGACCCTGTAAAAGTTGGGTTGGGAGAGAGTGCCTCGAAAGGCACTTGAGATATGGGTTGCACATTGCAATGTTGCAACTGCGAAAAACCTAAGCGTGGTTGCAATTTTTGCAATCGTCGGTGGTGGCGTGATTAGTGCCCCGCCTGCGCACCACGAGTGACACCCGACAGCATCAGTTGCCGGTCAATCTCCGCCACCAGCCGCGCGAGACCTTCGGCATCCGCCGCCTCGGCGCGCGCCACCAGCACGTCCTGCGTATTCGACGCGCGCAACAGCCACCATCCGTCATCCGTCGAAACGCGGGCGCCATCGGTCCGGTCGACGGCCACGCCAGCGGCTGCCAGACGGCCGAGCACCTCCTCGACCACGGCGAATTTGCGGCTCTCGTCGACTTGAAACCGCAATTCCGGTGTATTGACCATGGGTGCCATCGCCCCGCGCAGATCGGTGACCGACCGGCCGAGCAGCGTCGGCGCCTCGATCAGCTTGACCGCGGCATAGAGCGCGTCGTCAAAGCCGTAATAGCCGTGGCCGAAAAAGATATGGCCGCTCATTTCGCCGGCAAGGGGGGAATTGACCTCTTTCATCTTTGACTTGATCAGGCTGTGCCCCGTTTTCCACATCAGCGGCTGGCCGCCCAGCGCGCTCACCCGGTCAAACAATGCCCGGCTCGCCTTCACATCGGCAATGATCGTGCCGCCGGGAACCGATTTCAGCACCATTTCGGCGTAAATCTGTAACAGCTGGTCACCCCAGATGATGCGGCCTTCACCATCAATCGCGCCAATGCGGTCGCCATCCCCGTCGAAAGCCACGCCAAAATCGAGCTTTTCCCGGGCGACCAGCGCCCGCAGATCCGCCAGATTTTTCTCCTCGGTCGGGTCAGGATGGTGGTTGGGAAAATGGCCGTCAACATCGGTGAAAAGCGTGAAATGCTCCCCCGGCAGCCGTTTCACCAGCGCCTCCACCACAGGACCGGCGGCGCCGTTGCCGGCATCCCAGCCGACGCGGGCCGCCCGGCCGGCAAAGCCCTGCACCAACCGGTCGACATAGGCGTCAAACACATCGACCTGTTCGACCCGTCCAGTGCCCGACTGCCAATCGCCCGCTGCCGCCATCGCCCCGAGCGCCTGGATCTGCGCACCGAAAAATGGTGCACCCTGCGCCACAAATTTGAAGCCATTATAGTCGGGGGGGTTGTGGCTGCCGGTTATCTCTATGCCGCCGTCGGCTGACAGGTGATGCGTCGCAAAATA
>CAZAWL010000094.1:0-7806 GCA_964488705.1 uncultured Sphingopyxis sp. | reverse complement strand
CCATGGCCTGGCGTGCTGGCTGCCGGGTCAGCAATATGGAAATGATGCAGTTTCACCCGACCTGCCTTTACAATCTGGACGTCAAGAACTTCCTGATTACCGAGGCGGTGCGCGGGGAGGGCGGCATCCTCAAACACCCGCTCACCGGGCATCGCTATATGCCCGACTATGATGGACGGGCAGAACTCGCCCCGCGCGACGTTGTCGCCCGCGCCAATGACGACCAGATCAAACGTTTCGGGCTCGACTATGTCCACCTCGACATCAGCCACAAGCCGGCTGACTTTGTCAGGGATCATTTCCCCAACATCCATGAAAAGCTGATCGGGCTGGGCATCGACATGACGACGCAGCCGATTCCCGTCGTCCCCGCACAGCATTATACCTGCGGCGGCATCCTCATCGGGTTGGATGCGCGCACCGACCTGCCGGGGCTGTGGGCCGCGGGCGAATGTACCGAAAGCGGGCTGCACGGCGCCAACCGGCTGGCATCGAACAGCCTGCTCGAATGTTTCGTATTTGGCGACGCCGCGGCGCGCGACATCATCGCCCATTGGGACAGCCTGACGCCGGCCCCACCCATTCGCCAGTGGGACGAAAGCCGTGTGACCGACAGCGATGAAGAGGTCGTCATCAAACAGAATTGGACCGAAATCCGCCGCTTCATGTGGAATTATGTCGGGATTGTGCGGACCACCAAAAGGCTGGAGCGCGCGCAACACCGGATCCGGATGTTGAGCGACGAGGTGGCCGACTATTACGGGCATTTCCGCGTGACGACCGACCTGATCGAGCTAAGGAACCTGTTGCAGACCGCCGATCTGATCGTGCGCAGTGCATTGTCGCGCCGGGAAAGTCGCGGTCTGCATTATAATACCGACTATCCGGATATGCTGGCAGAGGCAGCCGATACGGTGCTGGTGCCGTAGACGAGCTAATTGGGGGCAGGGGGGCAGGCAATGCATAATCGCCGCGATGTTATCGGCCTGGTGGGGGCCGCGCCGCTGTTGCTCGCCAACCTCCCGCACCCGTCGGTCACGGTGTTCGAGGCGCGCCGTATCATCACCATGGAGCCGTCGCAGCCCTTGGCGCGCTTTGTCGCCGTAGCCGACGGCATGATCCTGGCTGTCGCACAGACTGCGGCGGAGCTTGAGCCCTGGCTCCGCGGGCGGCAGGTCACGATGGATCGCCGTTTTGCGGACAAGGTGGTAATGCCTGGCTTTGTCGAGCCGCACATCCACCCCATGCAGGCGGCGGTCATGCTCAACATCCCCTTTGTCGCACCTGACGACTGGGACTTGCCGCGTGGCCGCTTTCCCGGTGCGCGAACCGCCGAGGCGTGGCGGGCCGGGTTTGCCGAACAATTGTCGCGCTCCTCGGCCGACCCGTTCATCTGTTGGGGTCATCACGCGCTGTTCCACGGACCGCTCGACCGCGCTGCGCTCGACGCGCTGGCCCCTGACCGGGCAGTGATTGTCTGGCAACGCAGCTTTCATGAGGTGATTGTCAATTCGCGGACAATGGCGGCGTGGGGCTTTGCCGACGCGGCGGCGCTCGCATCCGCAGCTGCGGCGGCGGGGGCAGACCCCGCGCATGTTGACTTTGACGGCGGGCATTTTTCGGAAACGGGGCTGCCCATCGCCCTTGCCCGGATGCAGCCGGTGATTACCAACCCCGCCGCCATATCTGCCGGCATGGCCGACCTCAAAACGATGCTGCGCCGGGGTGGCGTGACGACGGCATCAGACATGGCGACGGGCATATTCGCCAGCTTTGATGTCGAGGCCGCCACGATAAAGCTGGCCTTTGAAGCGGGCGATGCCGCAGCCAGGGTCATGTTGATGCCGATGGCCGGCCAATTGATGGCTGCCGCTGGTCCCTTGTCCTGGCTCGCCGCCGCACAGGCGCGCTATGCGTCGGACAAGGTGTTGCTCAACCGGCGCGTAAAGCTGCTCGCCGATGGCGCTTTCTTTGCGCAGAATATGCGCATGAATGCGCCCGGCTATATCGACGGGCATCAGGGCAAATGGATTACCGAACCGGCGGTGCTGCGGGCACAGCTTGACCGGCTGTGGCCGCTTGGCTTTGCGCTCCACATCCACGTCAATGGTGATGAGGGGCTGGATGTCGTGCTCGACGCGGTAGAATCGCTGGATCGGCGGGCTGCACAGACGATCACGCTGGAACATGTCGGCTATGCGACCGCGGCACAGGTGCGCCGCATCGCGCGCGCCGGATTGATGGTGTCGGCACAGCCCAATTATATCCGGGTTCTGGGCGACGCCTATGGCCGCGAAGGCTTGGGCCGCGACCGCGCATCGGTGATGAACCGCCTCGGCTCGATGGAACGATCTGCCATCCCGCTCGGCCTGCACAGCGACTTTAACATGGCGCCGGTCAACCCGCTCTATCTCGCCTGGATTGCCGCCAACCGGCTGACCATCGAAGGATCGGTGCTGGCACCCGACGAACGGGTCAGCATCGACAAGGCGTTGCGGGCGATCACCTTAGAGGCGGCACAGGTCATCGGCCTCGACGCCAGCGTCGGGTCATTGGCGGCGGGCAAGCGCGCCGACATGGTCGTGCTGGATCGCGACCCCTATGCCGGCGGTGCGGCGGCTTTGCGCGACGTCAGCGTAGAGGGCGTGGTGTTCGAAGGGCAGTTCGCAGCCGCTTAAACGCCGAACCCGTCCGCCAAGACCGCATTACGCAGGTCTCACACAAAGACACAAAGCTGTCATCGATCGAGGTCGCCATTGGCTATTCGCCTCACCCCTTCCTTGAAGGTGGCTCCGCCGAAGTTGATAAGCAAACCGAGCGGCAGGTCGAGCAGCCGCAGGTAGGTCAGCACCTGCTTTCCATGAACCGGCGCAAGGCGTTCCACAGACTTCAACTCGACCAAAAGTCGCCCCTCAACCAGCAGATCGGCGCGAAATCCCTCCGACAGTCGAGTGCCATCGAAACAGATTGGAATCGGCTTCTGCCTCTCCACAGTCATGCCTCGGCGGACCAACTGGTCCGCCAATATAGCCTCATGGGCGGACTCCAACAGGCCTGGGCCAAGCCGATTGTGGATGGAAAATCCGCAGTCGATGACCGACGCAGCAAGCAGCTCCAACCGTTCCCGCATCGACCAGCCTCTTCGTGTCTTTGTGTGCGATATTCAGCCCAGTCCATGATCGTCTTAGGATGAAACATCCTCCGATGTGAGTCATGGTCCCGACTTTGGACGGAGCCTGATTCACGTATTTGCGCGAGGCGCAGAGCGCTTCGGACAAAGACGATCAGGCTCTAGCGGCCGAACCCGTCCGCCAGAAACCGCTCGGCGAGCGCGGCATGGGCCGCCGCACCGCGCGCCATGACACTATCGTCGAGCACCATGTGGTTCGAATGGAGCGCACAGCAACTGCGCCAGTCCGCGCCTTCATGGCTGGCACCCAGCCAAAACATCGCGCCCGGCACTTTTTCGAGGACATAGGCGAAATCTTCTGCGCCCATCACGGGTGCATCCATCGTCCGCCAGGCATCGTCGCCAAAGGTCCGGCGGATGACATCGGCGCCAAAGGCGACGGCGCGGTCGTCGCACACCGTGACCGGAAAGCCTTCGGTGATCGTCACCTCTGCCGTACAGCGGTGCGCCGACGCGATGGCAGGGATAAGGTGGCGCAACTCGTCGGCGACCTGCGCCCGTCGTTGCGGCGACAGGGTGCGGATCGTGCCCAGCATATGCGCGGTTTCGGGAATGATGTTGTTGGTCGTGCCGGCGCTGATTTTTGCGACGGTGACCACGGCGGGATCGAACACAGACACCTTGCGCGTGACCATCGACTGAATGGCGGACACGATCTCACAGGCGACGGGAATGGGGTCGGTTGCATCGTGCGGCATGGAGGCATGGCCGCCGCGTCCCTTGACGCATACCTCCAGCACATCCGACGACGCCAGCAGCGGCCCGGCGCGCCCGGCAAACAGCCCGTGGGGGGCGTTGGGCATGACGTGCAGCGCAAAGGCGGCGTCGGGCAGCGGGTCGATGATGCCGTCGTCGAGCATGAAGCGGGCGCCATGGTGCCCCTCCTCCCCCGGCTGGAACATGAACTGGATGGTGCCATTCAATTCGGCGCGGCGTGCGCACAGCAGGCGGGCGGCACCGACGAGCATCGCGACATGGCTGTCATGGCCGCAGGCGTGCATGGCGCCGTCGATCGCGCTGGCATAATCGACACCTGTTTCCTCGTTGAGGGGGAGCGCGTCCATATCGCCGCGCAGCAACACCGTGCGGCCATTGCCGCCGCCGCAATGCAGCGTCGCAACCAGCCCGGTTGTGGAGGGGCCTTCGCGAAATTCGAGCGGCAAGCCAGCCAGCGCGGCCTTGATCTTGGCCAGCGTCAGCGGGTTGTGCAGGCCCAGTTCCGGTTCGCGGTGGATGGACCGCCGCAATGCCACCAGATCGGGCAATATCGCGTTCGCGGCGCTGGCAAAATCATGCGTCAACTCATTCATGGCTTGCTCTTTCTCAAACCCCGCAGACCAGCTGCGTCGCGCCATAGGCGGCGGTGTCCGGCCAATCGGCTGTGGATGTAAAGCTGCAGGATTCGGCCGCGTCGGCGGGTAACGGCACTGCACCATCGTTGGAAACGCGCAATCCGCGTTCGCGGAATACGCGCATCACCGTGGCGACGGGTTCGCGGAATATGATTCCCGACGCCTCGTAATGAACGGCGACCGCCGTCACCGTCAGGCCGTGAAACCGCCGGTTGGGTACGCGGACATAGGTGCTTTGCGTCTCGTCCAGCTGGGCCAGCGCCTTGTCGCGTTGGTCGGGCGGTAGCGCGTCGATCCGTGCATAGCGGGCGCGGGCCTGGGCACCGGCCACCTCGATATAACTGGCAATCGCAGGGCCAAAGCCGCTGTCACGGTTGGAAAAGGGGATGAGGATCGGCGCACCCACCGCGTCGGGCGCGATCAGGTCTGCTTCGGCGACATAGCCGCCATCGGCCAATCGCAACCATTTGCTCTGTCGGTCATGGCCCCGCACCCACCGGCCGGTAACTTCAGTGCCTTCCTCCAGCGTGGATTGGACGCTGGCAAAGGTGCCCGACGGGTAATCGCGCCGCTCAGCCGGGCGGTTGGCCAGCAACGTCAGCGTGTCGGACACAAACTCGTCGCGATAGGCGGCCTGCCAGGCCAGCCGTTCATCCTCCGGTGTCAATTCATCCTCTGGCGCCAGCTGCGCGGTGGGGTTGCGGTCGGCCGATGTCCACCACACGCCGCCCGCGACCGCCGCCGCCGCGAGCGCGAACAGTGCAGGACCGACCCAGCGCCGACGCGGCGGTACGGGTTGGTCATCGTCGGGAAAATCGGTGACGACATCGGCGTCGGCCCGGGCCGCTGCCTCCAGCTCTGCAAATTCGGACATGGGCGGCGCAATGGTCGCCGACCCGCCGACCTCCGTCTTGGGTGCGGGCGCGGGCGCGGGCGCGTCGACCAGCCGCGTCCAATCGTCGCTGTCGTGCGCGGGTGGCGCGGCTTCGGACGGCGCGGCTTCGGGCGATGCGGTGTCAGTCAGGGTCAGGGTCAGCTTGGCGCCGCACTGGCCGCAAAACCGGTCGGTCGCGGCGACGGCGGCGGAACAGTCTGGGCAGGTCGTGTCGCTCATAATCGCTTACTCATTGTCGAGCGCGGCCAGAACGTCGCGCGTAAAGGCCGCAATGTTGAACCGCGCGCCTGCGGGATCCTCTCCACGCCGCACGATGACGATGTTCCGGCTGGGTATGATCACCACATATTGGCCACGATTGCCGAACGCGGCAATGGTGTCGCTTGGCACACCTTCGCTGCGGTTCATCAGCCAGAATGACGCACCATAGCCAAAATCGCCCGGCGGCTGTGGCCCGCTCGGCGTCGAGACATAGGTGCGCCACCCTTCGGGCAGGATGCGCCGCCCGTTCCACACGCCATCATTGAGGTAGAGCATGCCGAACCGGGCGAGGTCGCGCGCGGTCGCCCACACCTGTGACGACAGCACATAATTGCCGCGCCAGTCGGTTTCGGCGACGGTCGCGTGCATGTTGATGCTGTCAAAAAATTCGCGCGGCGGGTGCGCGGCAAAGGTCGGGCTGATCGCCAGCACGGCGAGCAGCGTATCATTATTCGCATAGCGGAAGGTGGTACCGGGTTGGGCGATCAGCGGCCATGCCGGGGCCTGTTCATCGACCGCCGTCCCGCCGAAATAGATGGCGTCGGTGCGGTTGCCCGCGCTGTCGCTGGTGAGGCCCGATGCCATGTGCAGCAAATTGTCGAGCGTGATGGCGCGGCGCGGGTCCATGACATGTTGCCAATTGGCAATCGCGGCGGGCGCGCTGACGTCGGCCTCTCCGCGATAGACGGCGGCACCGATGATCGTCGCGGCAATGCTCTTGGCCACCGACCAGGTGCGTTGGGGGGTGTGGATGCCGAAACCATCGGCATAGCGTTCGGCAATGATGCTGCCGTCGCGGACGATGACGACGGCGGTGGTGTTGGTGCCTTCGCCGGCTGAAAATGCAGAATCGACGGCGGCTCGCAGTGGCGTTGATAAACGGGGGATTCGCGCCTCATCGCCAATTGGCCAAGCCCCCACCGGCCGTACCGGTTGGAAAATGACCTCGACCCTTCCTGCCGGATTGTGGACATAGTCGCGACCAGGTGGTTCGCCCGATCCAACGGGTAACAGGGTGCATCCGTCAGATCTGAAATCAAAGCTGGCGCTGCGCAGCGGCATTGCCCTGCTCCACCATGCGGAGAAGCCGACACCGTCGTCGATTTCGTGCGTCTCCTGCACCAGCGCGTCAAGGTCGGGATAGACGCCGCGCAGTTCATTGGCCCTGATGCTCTCGATGCTGCGTTCGATCCCCATGCGGCGCGCCGTAAAGACCGCGCTGCACGTCGTCAGCGCGACATAGCCCGCCGCGAGGCTGCGTTGCTGCGGCGTCGGTTCGGCGGGAGCGGTGGTCTGTGCGGTCGCCGGCGCGGCCATCAGCAGCGTCAGCGTGGCGAGGGCGGTCAGGTTGCGCATGGGCCACACGCTGCCGCTCCCGCTCTTGGCCGTCAAGCAAAAGGGACCGGACGTTGCCGCCCGACCCCTTCTAGTCTGGTTCTGCCAACGGCGCTTATGCCGCGTCGGCGAAATCTTCGTCGGTCATGACCGGGCCGGAGTCCTGCCCCTTGGCGCTTTCATCACGGTCGACAAATTCGATGACGGCCATGGCGGCGGCGTCCGATGCACGGAAACCGGCCTTGATGACGCGGGTATAGCCGCCGTTGCGCGACGCGTAACGGTCGGCCAGCACGTCGAACAATTTCTTGAGCTGCGCATCGTCCATCAACCGGCTCATGGCGAGGCGGCGGTTCGACAGGCCGCCACGCTTGGCCAGCGTCACCAGTTTCTCGATATAGGGGCGCAGTTCGCGCGCCTTGGCGAGTGTGGTGGTGATCTGTTCATGCTTGATCAGCGATGCCGACATGTTGCGGAACATGGCGGTGCGGTGGGCCGAAGTCCGCTGCAGTTTACGGCCGCCTACTTTATGACGCATGGTCTTATTCCTTCATCTGGCCTTCCCCTAGCGCAGGCGCTAGCGGCCGGTCCGTTCGTTATGGGCCCGTGTGAGGTAGCCCGTAGCAGGCTCGTTTAGGAGGAGCCCATAATCCCCTCTCCCCTTGCGGGAGAGGCAGTGAGACTTGCGAATTTATTCGCTAGTCGCAGCGGTGTGGGGGTTCTCAGCCGCAGTGCTACGCCGACCGGCCCCACCCCAACCTCTCCCCTGAAGG
>CAZAWL010000093.1:0-7810 GCA_964488705.1 uncultured Sphingopyxis sp. | reverse complement strand
TGTGCAACACATGGCCGCAGGGGCCGATGGCACGCGATTGCAAGAACAGGTCAATATCATGCTGTTTTCCGGCTGGGCACCCGACCCGTCGCAACCGCAGCCGGCCCGGCGCGGCAGCGCCCAACACAGTCTCGCCGACTTGCTGCCCCCGCCGAAAAAGACGCACGGCTAGGGTCAGAACCCTAGTCCGACAATAGCGGCAGCAGCGCCTGTGCCAGCGGGACATCGGCCGGCGGCATCGGCAAAGCGAGCAATGCGTCGCGTCCAACCCAGGCCAGCGCCTGGGCGGAATGGGCGACCGGTTCCCCGACCCAGACCGCACAGTGAAACAGCATCAGCAGTAAATCGGCCTCATCGGCGACCGCGGCGGTCGAAAAGGCGACGGGGCGACAATCGCCGGGCTCGACACTGATCGCCAGTTCTTCGGCGAGCTCGCGGGCGAGCGCCATGGTCAGTCGCTCCCCCGCCTCCACCTTGCCGCCCGGAAACTCCCACAAACCGGCATGTGCGGCGCTGTCGCGACGCTGCTGCACCAGCACCCGGCCGCGCCGGTCAATCAATGCTGCTGCGACGACAAGCAAGGTCACGAACGGTTTACCATAGGCCTTGTTGGCTCCTTAACCCCATGTTGGCATTTCGGTCCTATAAGCGAACAATTCATTTTCACCTCTGACCAGGGTGCCGGAACGATGACAATATTTTTGAGGGCCTTAGCGACTGCCCGCAGCGGCGCAACGGCCATAGAATATGGCCTGATTGTCGCGATGATCGCTCTGGCGGCCGTCGGGGCCATTCAGCTGTTTGCCGACGGCGCCGTTGGTAAGTGGAACTTCATCCAGAATTCGGTGACCAAAGCCAGCTAGGCCATCATGGCCCACGCTGCACAGCGTAACAGCGACCCGTCGTCAATCACGACGACCAGTTTACCTTAGCTTTACCAACACCGCCTAGACAGGCGGCAGCGCAGAATTGGTCTTCTGCGTAGTATCCGGACCAGACCACTGGAGAACGAACGTGTACACACTCAGGAAACTCATTCGCAACACCAAGGGCGCGACCGCCATCGAATATGGTCTCATCGCCGCTCTCATCTCCGTCGCCGGCATCGCCGCCTTCACGGCTGTGGGTTCGAGCGTCAAGGGCACCTTCAACAACGCCGCGACCAAGATGAAGTGATGCTGCGGTTGCGTCACTGCTGATCAATTTGGGCGCGACCCCCGCTTTGCCAAACAGGCAGTCAGGCCCAGGTCTGACTGCCTGTTTCTTTTTGGGAAAAACGGTCTGCACGCCATCGGGAATCACCTGCGCTGTTAAGAATTTGAAAAGACATTGCCGATAAAACCGGTTTGTCAGGCGGGCTCAGGCCCATTTGACCGGGAAAATGTGAGCTTGAACCCAGGAGACTGAATATGAACATGATCAAAAAGTTGATCCGCAATTCCAAGGGCGCGACCGCCATTGAATATGGCCTGATTGCTGCTCTGATCGCCGTTGCCGGCATCGCTGCCTTCCAGGCAGTCGGCACCAGCGTGACCGGCACGTTCAACAACGCAGCCAACAAGATGAAGTAATCGTCCGGCGGGCTCCGCTGGGGCCCGCGACGTTATTTCAACGCTTTGGTGGGGCGGCAGTCATATGACTGCCGCCCCATTTGCGTTGCGCAGGTCAATTGCTGCCGTAGACGATGATTTTGACCCGATCGCCCGCAGCAACCGTCGCTGTCGACGACAGTCCGTTCAGCACACGGAACCGGTCTTCCTGCAAACTGGTATAGGCCATGCGCGACGCCAGCGACGCGACGGAATCGCCGCGACGGACCGTGACCACGGATACGCGACGCGGGCGGATCGCGGCGGCTTCGGATGCCGTCATGCGGCGCACGCTGGCAAACATCGGGTCGAACTGGCTGGTCCGTCCCGGCTGGCTGACCGTGACAAAGTGAAATGCGCGGTCGCGCGCAAATTCATAGGCAAAAATGGTCAGGTCGAGCGGCCCCTGCTGGGCGTTGACCCGGGTGCTGCCATAGGCGGCCGGCAATCCGTTGACCGTCGTGCGTTGCACGTCACCCAGCGTCACGCCTTGTTGCTGTTCGCCGACGACCGCGCGCAATGCAGCCTGCAAATAGGCATTCATGTCGCCGGAATAGGGGCCGGTGGTGAACTGCGCCTGGGCGGTGCTGTTCGAAATACCGACCGCCGTAGTGCCGTTTTGCATACCGAAACCCTGCGGGACGGTGAAGCTGAGTCGCAGGTCGGGGTGCAGGAACCTCTGCCCTTCGATCACACCCTGACGCGGGTCATCGGCATACAGCATGTTGTTGACCGCAGAGAGAAATTCGGTGCGATTAACCCGGCCATTCGTGACGTTGAGCCGTCGCGCGGCATCGAGTGCGCGGCGCACGCGCGACGCCGGATCGGGGTGGGTGCTCGCCCATTCGGGGATCGAACGGGCATCCTGACCCGCCGCACGGACATCGAGGCTGTTTTGCGCAGCGAGGCTGGCCAGCACGGTCGACAGCGCAGCCGGGTCATAACCGGCGGTATTGAGATAGCGGATGCCAAGATCGTCCGCCTGTGTTTCCTGACTGCGCGAAAAACTCAGCGTCGCAAGCTGCGCAGCCTGCATCGCATTATTCTGAAGAAACCCGCCAATGCCGCCCAACAGGCCGCCATTATCGCCAATGGCCCCGCCCAGAACGGTCGCCAGCACGCCCAGGATGGAGTTGCGCCGGGCGCGGCTTTGTCGCTGACGCGCATGCCGCGCAGCGGTGTGGCCCACCTCGTGCCCCAACACGCCTGCCAGTTCGGCCTCATTGTTCATCAACGCCATCAATTGCCGCGTCACATAGACATAGCCGCCTGGCAGCGCGAAGGCGTTGTTGACCGGCGAATTGAGCAGGGTGACCGTGAAATCGGTACGCGCGCTCGACAATCCGCTCTGCACAGCGATGGTTTGGCCCACATTGCGCACATAATTGGCCTGTGGCCCCTGATAGGCGTCGCCAAATTCGCGCATGATTTCGGTGTGGGCCTGTGCGCCCTGATCCTTCTCCGCTTGGGAAAAGGGTTGCACGGTCGTGGTGCGCTGGGCCAGTGCCGGGCTCCCGCCGGCATAGAGTGCCACCATTGCGGTGGCGAAAAGGCGTGTGCTGCGCTTGGTCATGGCCAATCCTCCCAACGATCCCCTGTCGGCGAGAAAGATATGGCATGCCCGCCCAGTGCTAGGCAACCTTGCCGCCTGCCAGCGCGTTTAAGTCCTGCCCATCGCTAGGAATTTTTCAGCGCGCTGGCTACGCAGCGCGTCCGGCGTCTTGCCGGCCAGCGCGCCCAGCGCCGAATCAACCGCCGCTTTGAGCGCGCTGATCGCAGCCGATGGGTTGCGGTGGGCGCCGCCGACCGGCTCAGGGACAATCGCATCGATGACGCCCAGCGCCAGCAAATCCTGCGCCGTTACCCGCATCGCCGCGGCGGCATCTGCCGCCTTGTCGCCGGTGCGCCACAATATGGAGGCGCAGCCTTCCGGGGAAATAACCGAATAGACGGCATGTTCGAACATCAGCACATGATTGCCGGACGCAAGAGCGATGGCACCGCCGGAGCCGCCCTCCCCCACAATTGCCGCCACCATCGGAACGCCGAGCGCGAGGCATTGTTCGGTCGACCGGGCGATAGCCTCCGCCTGACCGCGCTCCTCCGCCTCAATGCCGGGAAAGGCGCCCGACGTGTCCACAAGCGTCACGACCGGCAATCCGAACCGTTCGGCCAGCTGCATCAGGCGTATGGCTTTGCGATAGCCCTCCGGCTTGCCCATCCCGAAATTGTGGCGCAGTCGCGTCTCGGTATCATGGCCCTTTTCGTGGCCGATGACGACCACGCGGCGCCCGTTCAGCGTGGCGAATCCACCCAATATCGCCTGATCGTCGGCAAAGGCACGATCCCCGCCGAGCGGCAGAAATTCGTCGAACATACCAGCCGCCAACGCCAGGAAATGCGGACGGTCGGGGTGGCGCGCCACCTGCGTCTTTTGCCACGGGGTCAGCTTGGCATAAATGTCGCGCAACTGGGCAGAGGCCTTTGCCTCCAGCCGCGATATTTCAGCATCAACATCAATGTCTTGCCCGTCAGCCGCCTTGCGCAATTCGTCGATTTGCCCTTGCAGCGCCGCGACCGGCTTTTCAAATTCGAGATAAGTCATCATCAGCGTCGTTGGACCCTAAGCAACACAGATTCAAGCCCGATCCGCATCCGGCCGGCCGCGCCGGATCGTCGCCAGCGGGTGGCGCTGATTGACCAGTTCGACCAGCCGTCGGCTATCGACATGTGTATAGATTTCCGTGGTCGCAATGTCTGCATGGCCCAACATCGTCTGCAGCGCCCGCAAATCGGCGCCGCCTTCCAACAGGTGCGTCGCGAACGCGTGGCGCAGCACGTGCGGGCTGACACGGTCGGCAGCCAGCCCCGCCTGCGCCGCCACCGCGCGCAACAGCTGAAACAGCCGGATGCGCGACATCGGTTTGCCACGGACGGGGAACATCCATTGCGCATCGTCGGGCAGCCTTTCGACCCAGGCGCGGGTGGCGATGCGCGCACGTTCCGACACCGGGACGAGCCGTTCCTTGCCGCCCTTGCCGCGCACGATCAGAAACGGTCGTTCGGCGGACCAGGCCCGACGCGGCAGGCCGCCCAGCTCGCTCGCGCGCAGTCCCGACCCATAGAGCAATTCGAGCAGGCACAGCATCCGCACATCGCCGTCGCCGGCCCCCGGGCCCAGCGCGCGCGATTCGACCAAAGTGAATAGCGCGGCAATATCGCCGTGCGACAGGATGCGCGGCAGCGGACGCTTGGCAGCCGGTCGGGCCAGTGCCGCAGCCGGGTTGTCCGGGCGCAAGCCCTCCTCCTCCAGAAACGCAAAAAACCCTTTTACAACAGTGGTTTTACGCGCCTGCGACGAAGCAGCGAGGTTTTGCATGGTGGCGATCGCGCGTTGCAGATCCTCCACCGACGCGCCGGCCAACCCGCGCTCCCGATCGAGCGACAACGCCACCCCGACCAAGTCCCTGCGATAGGCGATCAGCGTGTTGCCGGCCGCCCCGCGGTCCGCAGCCTGCATCTCAAGATAACGGTCAATCAAGGCGTGATCGGCGTCTGTGACGCCGTCAGACGGCGCGCTGTGCGATGCCCGCATCACCGGTTTACACGCGCGACAGCGCCTCTGCCGCGATCATCCGCGCCTCAGCCCCCAAACCGACGCGGCGCAGCGCGGCGGTGATGTGATAGACATGATAGGGCGGCACCGCCGACCAGTCGCGTCCCTGCAGCCCGACCGCGACCAGCAGCGCCACCGTCCCGGCTTCGTTCCGGTCTGCCGCCAGCGTAATGGCGCGGGTCCAGCGGGTGCTGCGGTTGAGGTCGAGGTCATATCGTTCCGCCAGTGTCGCCGCACCGTCGGCATCGGTTCGGCCCAACCCTGCCAGGGCGGCCGCCAAAAAGCGGGTGCGCAAGCCGTCCGGACTGTCGTCACCATCGGCAAAATCACCGACGCTGTCAGCCGGGTCACCGACCAGCGGGCGCGGTGAGCCGACCGCCAAAAGGCCCCAGGACTGGCTGCCCACGGTGATGCTCGTGGCCCAGGCCATGGCATTATTGTCGAGCCCGCCGGCAAACATCGACGACAACAGCATGAACTGTTCCCCATCGGACAACTCGATCGGCGCGACACGGGCCGCTGCGCGCGCTGCCAATACCCGGCCGGCATAGGCATTTCCGGTCAGGCCCGACAATGCGCCGATCGCGGCGAGCCTGTCGGGCAGGTCACGATAGACAAAGGCTCCGCGCAGCGTCGCGGCCAGATCGGCTGCATCGGGGCTGGGTTCATCGTCAGCTGCGGCGGCGCTGACGAGGTCAACATAGGCGCGTGACGACAAAGTGCCCGCTGTCGCCGCGTCGGCAGCCAGGCTCAGACGGCGTTGCAGGTCGATCATCGGCATCTGCACCGCCCAGCGCCGGTTGATCATGCTCGCACTGTTCCACAGCCCGTCGGGGATGGTGACGCCCGACGCGGTCGCCAAACCCAGCCGCCATGGCGTCAGCCGGTCTACCCCGTCCCACACAATGCGCACCGACCGGCTGGCGTTGAGCCCGGCGCCGACAATTTTTTCGGCCAGCTTGACGTCGATGGCTGCGATATCGCCGCTGCGCTGTACACGCTCGATCCCCGCGCTTGCCGTTCCGGTTTCGCCAACGAGCGAGGCACACATCGCGCGCACCAACTGCCACGTCCGGTCAGGTCCGGCCATGGCGGGGGCATAGGGGCAGAGGCCGCCCGGATCAGCGTTGGCGATATAGACTTGCAAGGCCGCGGCGCGCATCCGGTCGGTCGCCTTGTCGACATCCACCGCCTGGACCAGCAAGCGGGCCGCCGCAGAATCCCCCTGCCGCAACAGCAACGCCGCGCGCGCGGCCGCAAAATCCGCTCCATTGACATTGCGCGGCGTATCCGCCCCCGACAGCATCGCCCGGCGCAGCAGGACATAGGCCCAGCGGGACACCAGCGGCTGCTGCACATTATCCATGATGACCGTCAGATAACGGCCACGCGTTCCAAATGCCCCCACGGGCAGCGACCCGGTTTCGGGGCCGAGCGGCCCAACCCGTTGCAGCGACCGGCGCGAGCCGGCGGGCAGGTCATATCGCGGCGCCTCTGGCAATTCGACGCCGAGCCCATCCTCCCCCGTCAGCGCGTCTAGCGGCAGATTGCCCGCCCCGCCGGGCACTGGTTGTGCTGGCGTCGCGCCAGGCGCCGCGGTCACCCCCGGTGTCGGACGCGGCTGCGCGGGCCGGCTGGATGTGGTCGGCGACGGCGTCGGTGTTGGCGCAGGACTGGGCGCGGGTGCAGGCTGGGACCGCGGCGGCGGCTGGTCAAAACCCGGCGGCAACAGCGATTCTTGTGCGGCCAGCGGCAAGGTGACCGCCGCGCCGATCGCCAGCGCGCACGCGGTTGTGCCCGCCAGAACCATCGCCATGCCGAGCGGTTTACGCGCCACCCACTGCCACTCCCTTAACGCAACGCTGCCCGGCCGGATTGCCCGGCATCGGCGGACGGCGTCCATGCCACCTACCACCCCCCTTTAGCGGCGGATGCGGGCATTGGGCAATGGCGACGCTGCGCATTTGCTTGCGCGCGGCATTGGCGATAGGCGGATAGCGATATGACAGACCAGTCCGCCCCATCTGCGCCATGTACCGCTGCCCTGCGGCTGGAGCGGCCGATTGTGCTGGTCGGCATGATGGGGTCGGGCAAGACGACGATTGGCCGGCGGTTGGCGCGGCGGCTCCGCCTGCCCTTTGCCGATGCGGATGAGGAGATTGAGAAGGCCGCCAGCCTGTCCATCACCGAAATTTTCGCCCAATATGGGGAGGCCTATTTTCGGGACGGCGAACGACGCGTCATCCACCGCTTGTTGCAAAATGGCCCGTCGGTGATCGCAACCGGCGGCGGCGCCTTTGCCCAGCAGGCGACGCGGCAGGACATTCTGGATAATGCCGTATCGGTCTGGATTGACGTGCCCATAGCTACGCTGGTGGAACGCACGGCGAAACGGAACACCCGACCGCTGCTTCGTACCGGCAACCCGGAGGATATTTTGCGCGAATTACTCGACAAGCGTGCCCCCGATTATGCGCGGGCCAATATCCGGGTGGCCTGCGGGCCGGAACCGCATGGTCGGGCGGTGGAGGCTATTGTCGACGCACTGCGGGCGTACCAGGCATGAGCGCGGTGGATATCCACATCGCGCTGGCCGAGCGCAGCT
>CAZAWL010000092.1:0-7858 GCA_964488705.1 uncultured Sphingopyxis sp. | reverse complement strand
TGGCTCACCTCCAAGCCAGCTTTGTCGAATCGGAGCGTTTGCGGCTGATGCAGGCGCTAGGCGATGCGCAATGGTCAGACCTGGTCCGCCTGCGTCACGCCGACATTCTGCAGGCGCTGAGCGGCGAAATTGCGCGTGTGGCCGCAGCGACTCAGGCGATGATCCAATGTGTTGTCGCCGCCATCCTGCTCTTTGCGCAAATGTTGGTCGCCATGCTGATCTCGCCAATATTGGCGATGGTCGCGACGCTGTTGGTCGCTGGCGCCGGCCTGGCGCTCGGCCGCACATTGCGCGCGGCGGCGGGTCATGGCCGGCAAATGACCGGTGGCGCCAACGCCCTGGCGCACAACGCCAGCCAGCTATTGGCCGGGCTGAAACAGGCCCGCGCGCAACATATGCAGGACGCCTTTATCGGTGCATTCGCCGTGCAGGCGCGGCTGCAACGCGAGTTGCAGGTGGACTATCAGGTTCGGCAGGGACGGCAGCGGGTCTTTGCCACAACCGCCATAGCCATCTTTGCTACCCTGATCCTCGGGATCGGCATGATGCTGGGCATCCCAGGCGCGGTCCTGTTCGGGGCCACGATTGTCCTCCTGCGCATGACCGGCCCAGCTTTGTCGCTCGCCCAAAATGGACTGACGCTGGCCCAAGCGCTGCCGGCGCACGCGGCCATTGACGAACTGGTGGCCGGGTTGGTGTCAGTCCCGCACCCCGTGACGACAGCAATGCCGCGCGCAAGCGAACCTGTCGGGGTCTCATTCGACCAGGTAAGTTACCGATACCCTGCCAGCGAGTCGGGACTGCAGGCGGTCAGTTGCGAGCTGCCGGCGGGCGCGCGGGCCGGCCTGACCGGCCCGTCAGGCGCGGGCAAGACGAGTTTTGTCGACCTGCTGTGCGGGCTGCTGGTGCCGGATTCGGGTGTCATCCGCATTGATGGCCAGCCGCTTGAACCGGCAACGATCGCGAGCTGGCAGCGCAGCATCGCCTATCTCGGCCAGGACGGATTTCTGTTCAATGACACGGTCAGGCACAATTTGTGTTGGGGCAATGATGCGCCGGGCGACGCGGACATGCTGGCCGCACTGACGCTGGTGGGCGCCGACGCACTGATCCAGCGGCTGGCACTTGGCCTCGATAGTGTCATTGGCGAACGCGGCGCGCTGTTGTCGGGCGGCGAGCGGCAAAGGCTGGCGCTGGCCCGGGCCCTATTGCGCCGACCGCGGCTGCTGATCCTCGACGAGGCGACCAATGCCATCGACCCGGCGGCCGAAGCCGCGATGATGGATCGCATCTATCGGCATCTGCCCCAATCGACATTCATCATGATTGCGCATCGCCCGGAATCGCTGAGGTCGGTCGACTTTCACCTGCGCTTTTCCGGGGGGCGGGTTACCCAATGCGCAGCCTGAGCGCGCTGGCGCGCACCGCGCGCACATTGCCCGCGCGGCAATGGGTGATGATCGCCGAAGCGGTGCTGATGCTGTTGATCGCCCGTATCTGCCTGTTGCTGTTCCGGTTTCGCACCCTTGCCTCCCGCTTTGGCGAGTCAACGGATGTTGCGGCCCCACTACCCGAACATCGCACAACCGCAGATGCACAGACCGCAAAAATGCTGGGACAGTCGGTCGCTATAGCCGCACGCCGGGTGCCATTTCGTGCGGTCTGCTTGCAACAGGCGCTGGCTGCCGCGTTGATGCTGCGCCGACGCGGGTTGCAGGCATCGGTGTTTTTCGGGGTGTCACCCGCAGATGCTGAGCATAGCGAGCTCAAGTCCCATGCCTGGGTGCGTTCGGGCGCGGTAAAGGTTGTCGGCTATCCTGTTCCCGCGCACTGCATCGCGGTGGCTCGGTTCGACTAACCCGATGCGCGCGCTCAGTGCCTCGCGGCCAAACCCTCTCGACCCGGGACAGGCGAAGCGATAGACGGGCCCATGCCTTCGGATCCCCCGCCTGACCCCTTTCCCCAGTTCGACAGTTGGTTTGCTGAGGCACAGGCCGCCGAACCCAATGACCCCAATGCCATGGCGCTGGCGACGGTGGACGCCGACGGCCAACCGTCGGTGCGCATGGTGCTGCTCAAAGGACATGGGCCCGACGGCTTTGTATTTTATACCAATCTGGAAAGTCGCAAGGGGGTCGCGCTCGCGGTACACACGCGCGCCGCGCTGTTGTTCCATTGGAAATCGCTGCGCCGTCAGGTCCGCATCGAGGGCGCGGTCGAACCCGTCAGCGCGGCAGAGGCCGACGCTTATTTTGCGAGTCGGCCGCGTGAATCGCGCATCGGCGCATGGGCGTCAGACCAGTCGCGCCCGCTCTCCAGCCGCGCCGAATTGCTGAAACGCATTGCCGCCGTCACCGCCCGCCACGCGGTGGGAGAGGTGCCCCGACCGCCACATTGGTCGGGCTTTCGGCTCGTCCCCCAAACCATTGAATTTTGGGAGGACAAGGCATTCCGGATTCACGACCGTACGCGCCACACCCGTCTGCCCGACGGCGGCTGGTCGGCCCAGCTGCTGTTTCCTTGAGGAGATAGAGCATGGGCGGCGCGCATTCACACCACCATCACGGGTCGCTCGACGGGCATGTGCACGGGCACGGGCAGCTGACCCAGCGCGCGGCGATGGCCAGCGTTGCGATGGCGCTGTTCCTGATGACGCTAAAGGCCTGGGCATCGGTTGAAACCGGATCGACGGCGATGCTCGGCTCGTTGGCCGACACGGCGCTCGACCTCGTCGCTTCGGTCATTACGCTCATCGGCGTGCGGGTTGCGGCGCTCCCCGCTGACGACAATCACCGTTTTGGCCATGGTAAGGCCGAAGCACTGGTCGCATTGGTGCAGGTCATCCTCATCACGCTGTCGGCATTGTTCATCGCCGGCCGCGCGATCATGCGGTTCCAGTCGGGGGATGTCGCCACCCAGGCCGAATATGGCATTGCGGTGTCATTGGTGGCGATGACCGCGACGCTGGCGCTGCTGGCCTATCAGCGCTGGGTCATCCGGCAGACAAAGTCGGTCGCGATCACCGCCGACCACCTCCACTATCAGTCGGACCTGTTGTTGAACGCCGCCGTCATCGCGGCATTGGTGCTCGAAACCTATCTCGGCGCGCATGGGGCGGACCCTGCCTTTGGCCTGATGATCGCATTATGGCTGTTGTGGGGCGCGTGGAAAACGACGGGCATGGTGCTCGACCAGTTGATGGATCGCGAATGGCCGGCGGAGCGAAAGCTCGCCTTTATCGAAGTGGCGCTGCGCCACCCGGAGGCGCGCGGCATTCATGACCTGCGAACGCGGACGAGCGGCGCGCGCGAATTTGTGCAGTTCCACCTCTGGGTGCGCCCCGACATGAGTGTGCTCGGCGCGCATGCGATCATGGACAAGATAGAGGCTGACCTGGCGATCGCATTTCCCGGCGTCGAAATCTTTATCCACCCGGATCCGGAGGGACATACCGACACCATCGGCTATGTCCCGTCAGAAACGCTGGAACATCACGACACGCCGCCGCCTAGACCATGATCCTCCACTTTGAATCGAGCCTGATTCACGTCTTTGTGGCAAGCGCAAAGCGCTTCGGACAAAGACGATCAGGCTCTAGACGCCGCCGCTCAAAGCGCGCCGAATAATTGTCGGAGCTGATCGCGCACGGCGTCAATCTGTTCGCGCGTCGAAATCCCAAGCCGCACGACGGTCAGCCCCTGGCGCGGACTGACGACAATGAACTGGCCCTGATGCCCCAGACAGGCGAACAGGTCGGCCGGCCCCTGTTGCGGCCACAGCGGGCTGTCGCGCCCACCGCCCGCGCGATTGAGCCAGATATGGCCGCCATAGCCCGGGTTGGCGCGCGACGGCGACAACATGAAGTCGATCCAGCGTTCGGGAACCAGACGGGTACCGTCGGCGGCCACGCCCCGCCGCCGCAAAAATTCCCCGAATGTTGCATAGTCGCGCGCCGTCGCGTGCATGATCGACCCGCCGATCATGGTGCCGGATGCGTCAAATTCGGGCGTCAGGTTCGACATGCTGAGCGGTTCGATCAACCGGCCGGTCAGGAAATTGCGGACCGCGTCACGTCGCACCGCCGGCACACGCGAATCGGTCAATGCGGACGCGATCACGTCCGACAGGATGACGCTGGTGGCGGACGAATAATTGAACTGTTCCCCCGGCACCGCCACCAGCGGCTGGGTTTCGGCCATCTGTGCCATGGCCGGCGCGCCGTCGCCGAACAGCATCCGAACGGTGTCGGCTTCCCACACCGGGTCGCCCTGTTCGACATGATGCAGGCCCGACGACATGGTGAGGAGGTGCCGCAGGCTGATCGATCCGCGCTGGTCGCCGGGGCGCTGCCAATCGGCGATCGGTGCCGGGTCATCAAGCACCAGGCGGCCGTCCGCGACGAGCAGACCGACGGCGACCGCGGTAATCGTCTTTGCCATCGACCAGCTGATCAGCTTGCTATCGGGGCCAAAGCCGTCGCCATAGGCTTCATAGATGGTTTCGCCGTTCCGCATGACGATGACGGCGCGCGTTTCGCCCATGGCTTCGCGGTCGGCAAACATCGCGTCGATCGCGGTGCGCGCCGCAGGCGGCAGCGGCGTCGCGGCCACCACTTCGCGCCGTTCCGATGCGCCAGGCGCCGGGTCGCCATTCGCACAGCCGGCCAGCAACAGGCCGAGAGCACCGGCCAGCATGACGGCGCCGGTCAGGGTCGACATGCGGCGACGGCTTGCACCTTTGGAGATTTTGCGGTTCATGGCGACCATGAATAGCGCAGCCCCTCGTCCCGACTCAAGCGCCGGATCACAATCGCCCAAGTCGGGCAAATGGCGATGGGTGCTTATCGTCATCGGCCTTGGCATCGTCGGCTATGCGCTGTGGCAATTTCCGTCATGGCGGGCACAGGCGGCGACCGGGGCCGCCTATGGCGCACGGATGGGCTGTTCGTGCCGTTTTGTTCAGGGGCGCGATATCGAAAGCTGTCGCCGCGACGCCGAGCCGGGCATGGAGCTCGTCAGCATCAGCGATGTGGACGACAGTCAGGCGGTGGAGGCCAGCGTCCCCTTGCTGGCGAGCCGCGTCGCCCATTTTGAACCGGGTACCGGCTGCATCCTCGACGACGAGTGACACACGCGAGAGGCTGGTGCGCCCGACAGGATTCGAACCTGTGGCCCCCAGATTAGGAATCTGATGCTCTATCCTGCTGAGCTACGGGCGCACGCGCGCCCGCTGTTGCCACCGGGACGGCCATGCGTCAAATCGCGGGCGGCTGATCGGCCTTGTCGCGGGCACTGCGCGCTGCCCCACCGGCCTCAATCATGGTCGGGCCGGCGCGCCGTCATCAATTCTGGGCGTCAGGCGGCACAAAGGGCACCAGCAGCGGGACGATGCCGATGCCGTCCGCCAGCATCGCCTCGGCTTCGGCCGGCGTCGCCTGCCCGTGGATGAGCTCACCGGCGGCTGCACCGTCACCTGCGTCCGACTGTGCCTCGTGCAGCGCGCGCGCTTCCTCCGCAAAGCGCGGCCCGACCCAGCGCGACCTCGGCAGCGCCTCGGCCTGAATTGCGGCGACCTTGGCGAGCGCCGCCGCCAGTTCGGGGGGCAGCGCGGGCGGCACGGTGGCGACAGGGCCAGCCGACGCGGCGGGCGCGACCGCCACCGCTGTCGCCGGTTGCGCACGGTTCCCCTTGGCCGCGACATTGGGCGCCATCACCGCCTTGGTAATCGCGCTGTCGCCGCAGGTCGGACAACTGATCAGGCCGCGTGAAAGCTGGGCGGCATAGTCATCGCTCGACCGGAACCAAGCCTCAAACAGGTGGGCGTGCCTGCACCTGAGATCAAAGGAGATCATGCGTTGAGCAGAGCATCCAGCCGACCGGCCGCTTCGAGTGCCGCCAAATCGTCGCTGCCGCCGACATGCTGTCCATCGATGAAAATCTGGGGCACCGTCGTCCGCCCGTCCGACCGCGAGATCATTTCCGCGCGCTTCGGTCCACCCATGGTAATGTCATATTCGGTGAACGCCACGCCCTTGCTGTTCAACAGGGCTTTGGCCCGGTGGCAGTAGGGGCAATAGATTTTCGAATAGACCTCGACCTGTTTCATCACTGTTCCGTCACGGCTGTTGCGCGATGCATTGCTGTCTCTGATATTGGGTCCGCACCCGCTCCTGTCAATCCAACATGCCCGGGCAGCGACCGCGCGAGCGTGGCAATGCTGACCTGTGCAGCGCCCGCGCGCAACAAGGTGCGGGTGCAAGCCGCCGCCGTAGCCCCCGTCGTGAACACATCGTCGATGAGGATGACATGGCGCCCCGCAACCTCGGCGGCGTACCGCGGCGACACCGCAAAGGCGCTGCGCACTGCGCGGGCACGCGCCGCCCGCCCCTGTCCGCGCATCGACCCGGTTGCACGGGTGCGGACGAGCCCGTCGACGCGCATCGGCACGTCCAATGCCCGCGACAAATGTTCGGCCAGCACGCCCGCCTGATTAAAGCCGCGCCACCACAATCGCCAGCGATGGAGCGGTACCGGCACCAACAGCGGCGGCTGCCCAAAGGATTCGCGACTGTGATCGACCAGCGGACGCAGCGGCACCAGCATCATCCGCGCCATCATCCTGCCCAAGGCGACGCGCCGCCCATATTTGAACCGCATAACCATCGTCCGCGCCTCGGGCCCATAAGCGAGCGCGGCGACGACGCGATTATAGGGCGGCGGGTCGGCGAGACAGGCACCGCACTCGGCGCCCTCCCCCTGCACCGTCGGCAGAGGCAGGTCGCACCGGGCGCAGGCGGGGCCGACGAGGAAATCGAGCTTTGACCAACATGGCGCGCAAAAACCTGCCGCGCCTTCGACCACGTCGCCACATTCGACGCAGCGCGCCGGCAACACCGTGTCGACGAGCGCGGTCAGCGCCTGTTTTGCCCAGGTCCAGCGTGCATTGTCGGCAGGGCGGTCACGCGCCGGATGCGCATCAAGGTTTGCTGCGGACGACATTTGTCATCTTGTGGCGCGACGGCCGACACGGCACAAGCCCCGGCACCATGATGATAGGGGATGACAGCGGGGCGACGACCGCACGCGATCTGTTCGATCGGCACCGGCGCGCCGTGCGTCGGCCGCGCGGCGGCGATGGCACCGGCTTTATCGACGCCCAGATGGCCGCGCTATTGATCGAGCGGGTCGACGACGTGGCGCGTCGATTTGACCAGGCGCTGGTCATTGGCGCCCGCAATGCACCGCTGCTTGATGCGCTGCGCGAACGGTGCAGCAGTGTCACGATTTGCGAGTCATCCGCCGCACTCGCCGCCCGGTCCGGGGCCATTCGCTGCGATGAGGATGCGCTGTCGGTCGACCCCGAGAGCTTTGACCTCGTCATCTGGCCCGGCGGGCTGGAAAGTGTCAACGCGCTGCCCGACGCCCTATTGCGCTGCCGCTTTGCCCTGCGGCCCGACGGTCTGCTGATCGGCGCGGCAGTCGGCGACGGCAGTTTTCCTGCCCTGCGGGCACTGATGACCGCAGCCGATGCGCCGCGGGCGATCGCCCGGTTGCACCCCCAGCTGTCATTACGGACGATCGGCGATGTGTTGCAGCAATGCGGGCTGCAACTCATCGTGACCGATGTCGAGCGCATGACGCTCGCCTATCGCGACCTCGCATCGATGGTGGCCGACCTGCGCGCTGCGGCGCTCACCAACGTCATCGCCGGGACGGTGCATCCCATCGGCAAGGCCGGTCTGGCCAAGGCCCGGTCCGCCTTTGCGCAGCACATGGCCGCGGGGGCCGATGGCACGCGATTACATGAACAGGTCAATATCATGCTGTTTTCCGGCTGGGCACCCGACCCGTCGCAACCG
>CAZAWL010000091.1:0-7898 GCA_964488705.1 uncultured Sphingopyxis sp. | reverse complement strand
TCCGGGTCCCGCAGGCCTGCACGTGATAATTTGATTGCCGATGCCAGCACCGCAATCGCCTTGTCCTGACCGAACACGACGCGTTTCAGGTCGGTTTCCAGCGTTTCGAGCACGCGCTTGTCGTCGCTCGACACCGTCTTCGGCGGGATGCGCGCCATCGTCGCGATAACCGCTTCAATCTCCTTTGGCGTCACCGTCTTGCGCCGTTTGGAGGGCGGAACCAGCATCTGCATCGCGCCCACTTCGTCGATCACGTCGATCGCCTTGTCGGGCAATTTCCGGTCGTTGATGTACCGCGCCGACAATTCCACCGCCGCCTTGATCGCGTCGCTGGTATATTTGACATTGTGATGCGCTTCAAAGGCGGACCGCAGTCCGGTGACGATGGCGATCGTGTCCTCCACGCTCGGTTCGACGACATCGATTTTCTGGAACCGGCGCAGCAACGCCCGGTCCTTTTCGAAATGGTTGCGAAACTCCTTGTATGTGGTTGACCCGATGCAACGGATCTGACCGCCCGACAGCGCGGGTTTCAACAGATTGGACGCATCCATCGCGCCGCCGCTGGTGGCGCCAGCGCCGATGACGGTGTGGATTTCGTCGATGAACAATATGGCGTCGGGCAGCGCCTCCAGTTCGGAGACAACCTGTTTCAGCCGTTCCTCAAAGTCGCCGCGATAGCGTGTGCCCGCCAGCAGCGCGCCCATGTCGAGCGAATAGATGACCGCCGGCAACAACACCTCCGGCACGTCGCCTTCGATGATCTTGCGCGCCAGACCTTCTGCGATCGCGGTTTTGCCGACGCCCGGGTCGCCGACATAGAGCGGGTTATTCTTTGACCGGCGGCAGAGAATCTGGATGGTCCGGTCCACCTCTGCGCTGCGCCCGATCAGCGGGTCGACCCGGCCGTCGCGCGCCTTGTCATTGAGGTTGACGGTATATTGGTCGAGCGCCGATTCCTTTTTGGCCTTTTCGCCCTTGGCGTCACTGGTGCGCTCGTCACCGGTGTTTTCGCTCGGCGCGGCAACCGCCTTGCTGCCCTTGCCCGCGCCGTGGCTCAGATAACTGACGGCGTCGAGCCTGCTCATATCCTGCTGCTGCAGGAAATAGACGGCATAGCTTTCGCGTTCGGAGAACAGCGCGACGAGGACATTGGCCCCGGTCACTTCGTCCTTGCTCGACGACTGGACATGCAGGATCGCGCGCTGGACGACCCGCTGAAAACCGCTGGTCGGCGTGGGGTCGCCCTCGTCCGGGGTCTTGAGCGAATCCAGCTCTGTATCAAGATAGTGGGTGACGGTGCCGCGCAGCTCCTCCAGATTGACGCCGCAGGCCGACATGACCTGCGAGGCATGGTCATCATCGATCAGCGCCAGCAACAGATGCTCCAGCGCTGCATATTCATGGTCGCGTTCGCCGGCGAACCGCAGCGCATTGTGCAGCGTCTTTTCAAGACTCTCCGCAAAGGACGGCATGGTCTTCACTCCTTATGGTGCCGGTGGGGGAAACCGGCATCCGAGGCAAAGGTGGCGTCGTCTGCGCTCCGCTGCAAGGGCAAAGCGCATCCCGACCGCAATTCTGCGCCCCCAAGCCTTGCATTATGGTTAACAACGCGTTGAGGATTGGGTTGGCGACGCTATTTTTTGAACAGCGCATCGGCGCTGGCGCGGTGCTGGCCGGCAAAGGCGATGCGGGCCTTGGCCCGGGCGATTTCGCTTTCGAGGGCGGCGATCCGCAGGTGCAATTCCTCGACCGATAACGGGTCAATATCCTGCCGTCGCAGCAGCGTCAGCGGGTCGTCCGGCCGCGAAGAGAACAGGTCATCCGCATCCATCGGGCCATGTTGACCTTTTGCCTGCGCTCCTGTCAATAGAGCGGGCCTGTCAACTGGGCAGACGGGACGGGGGAGCCGCACTGGCCCCCCACACTGGGGGAAAATGGGCCAGATGCTGCCAACAGAGATGACCGCGATCGATTGTTCGACGCCCGGCGGGCCCGACGCGCTGGTGGCGCTGCGCCTGCCGGTGCCGCGGCCAGCGGCGGGGGAGGTGTTGATCCGCGTCGCCGCCGCCGGGGTCAACCGGCCAGACGTTCTGCAACGCATGGGGGTCTACCCGCCGCCACCCGGCGCATCCGTCATTCCGGGGCTCGAAGTGGCGGGGGAAATCGTGGCGGTCGGCGACGGCGTCGGGCGCGAACATCTGGGCCAGCGGGTCTGCGCGCTGGTGCCCGGCGGCGGCTATGCCGAATATTGCACCGCCCCGGTGGTCACCTGCCTGCCGGTTGCGCCCAGCCTGTCGATGGCAGAGGCGGCCTGCATGCCCGAAACGCTGTTCACCGTGTGGACCAATTTGTTTGAACGCGCTTATGCCAGCGCGGGTGATGTCGTGCTGGTCCATGGCGGCACCAGCGGCATCGGGACGATGGCCATTGCGCTGTGCCGCCTGTTCGACATCAGCATCATCGTCACCTGCGGCAATCCGGCCAAATGCGACGCGGCGCGCGCACTCGGCGCGCACCACGCCATCGATTATAATGCGCAGGATTTCGTAGCCGAAACGCTCAAGATTACCGACGGGCGCGGCGTTGCGGCGGTGCTCGATATGGTCGGCGGCGATTATGTGCCACGCAACATCCAATGTCTGGCGGAGGAGGGCCGGCATGTGTCGATCGCGTTCCAGCGCGGCGTGAAGGCGGAGGTCAATGTCATGGACATTATGCGCCGCCGGCTGACGCTGACAGGCTCGACGCTGCGACCGCGCTCGCCCGCGTTCAAGGGGCTGGTGGCTGACGAACTGTCGCGCACGGTGTGGCCGCATGTGGCCGAAGGGCGGCTGAAACCCGCACTCGACCGCAGTTTTCCGCTGGCACAGGCGGCCGATGCGCACCGGTTGATGGAATCGGGCGATTTTGTGGGCAATATTGCACTGACCGTGGCGGCTTAGGGCTAAGACCCCTGCCAATGCCCAACGTCGCAAAGGAGCAGGCCCGCCTGTACGCGCTGGACACGCTGCGGGGTTTGGCAGCGCTGGCCATTGTCCTGTTCCATACGCGCCGGTTTTACCCAGGCGCCGGAGGCGAACTGTTATTCAGCCACGGCTATTTGGCGGTGGACTTTTTCTTCATGCTGAGCGGTTTTGTGATCGCGTTCGCGTATGAAGAGCGACTGTCTCAGCCCACAGCGCTGCGGCGCTTTGTGGTCGACCGCGTGATACGCCTGCAACCGATACTCGTCCTCGGCACAGCGCTGTCCATCGTCATCACCATGGTCACGGTGCTTTCCAATGGCACTCGTCTGCCACCCTATTTTTTTGCTGACGCCCTAGTGGCGGCAATCCCACTGCCGTCGCTGTGGCATTTGGATGGGAGAAATATATTTCCGCTAAATCCGCCAACCTGGTCGTTGGCTTACGAATATCTGGTCAATTTCTTGTATGCGGCGCTGTCGCCATGGCTGTCGACGCGCGTCCTTGCCGGCCTGGTCGCTCTGGCAGCCATTTTGATGGTTGCGATGAGCATCGACGCAGACGGCGTGACCTTCAGTATGGGCCAAAATGTGGTGAGAGCCGCTGCCGCGTTCCCGCTTGGCGTGCTGCTGTTTCGTCTGCATCGCACGGGCCGGGTCCGTCTGCCCGCCTGGCTGGGAGCCGCCGCCGCACCGCTGCTGTTGCTGACGTTTTTGCTCGTGCCCTATCGCTCACCCTTGTCGGCAATATATGACCCGCTGGTCATATTGGGGATTTACCCCCTGCTGATATTGGCGGGCGCGGCGCATGAACCGCGGCTTCCGCCTTTGGCGCGAGTGTTGGGCAACCTGTCCTACCCGCTCTATGTTTTACACTATCCGGTGACTCGGGTGATGGTGCTGATGTTCCCTGAGCAACGTCGTGATGCCGACCTTTGGTTTGGCGTGGTCGTGGTCGCGCTGTCAATTGCCGTTTCGCTGGCGGCATGGCGTTTCTACGATGAACCCGTGCGGCGCAGGCTGCGCAAATGGATTAACCGCGCCGATGCTGCAGCCAAGCCACCGCCAAACCAGTGAGTGGCGCCGCCCATCCATTCGGCTCGCTGGCCACATCCACGCGCCCCCTTGCCCCCTGTCGCGCCAAGCGCTAGGACGGGCGCATTATCCGGCCGCTCCGTAAAGGGGCGGCCTTGCTGTATTTTAGGGAGTATCGGGCATGGCCCAGCCATTGATGCCACACGCCACCGCCGCCTGGCTGGTGGATAACACCGCGCTGACTTTTCAGCAGATCGCCGAATTTTGCGGGCTGCACATCCTCGAGGTGCAGGCGATTGCCGATGATACGGCCGGAACAAAGCTGACCGGGCGTGACCCGGTGCGGGCCCATGAACTGACGCTCGAGGAAATTGAACATGGCCAGAATGATCCGGCCTACCGGTTGCAGATGACCAA
Source organism: uncultured Sphingopyxis sp. (assembly GCA_964488705.1). Classification (GTDB taxonomy): domain Bacteria; phylum Pseudomonadota; class Alphaproteobacteria; order Sphingomonadales; family Sphingomonadaceae; genus Sphingopyxis. The sequence continues at coordinate 3,481 of CAZAWL010000091.1, read as the reverse complement.
GGGCCCCGACCAGGTGCGCCGGACCAAGGGCCCGCGCTATACGCCGGTGTCAAAGCGGCAGGACAAGCCCGACGGCATCGCCTGGCTGATCCGCAACCATCCCGAAATTTCGAACGCCGCGATTGGCAAGCTGATCGGCACGACGCGTACGACGATCGACGCCATTCGTGACCGCAGCCACTGGAACATTGGCAACATCGTGCCCAAGGACCCGGTGACGCTGGGCCTGTGTTCGCAGCGTGAGCTTGATGCGCTGGTGGCAAAGGCGGCCAAAAAGGCCGGCCTCGCTGCCCCGGTCGATGCCCGGCTCGATGGCGATCGCGCTGCGTTGATCGAGGAGCTCAAGGCCGAACGCGACGCCGCGCACAAGGCGGCTGATGAAGCCGCTGCGGCGGAGGCCGCCGCGCTCGAAGCAGCCGACGCAGCCGACGCCGATGCTGATGCCGCCGATGCGGCGCATGATGCCGACGCATAACACCGCTGATCGGGCCGATGCGGCTCTGGCAGGTCAGAGCCTGTCGCCCGATGCCTCGCTGACCGGTGATGACGGGCTGGTCCCGACCAGCGCCGCCGGGCTGACCTATCCCTGGGGGGACGCCGCGCCGGAGGCGGGATCCGTCATCCGCGTCGCACCCAGCCTGCGCTGGGCCCGCATTCCCATGCCCGGCTCGCTGGGCCACATCAATAGCTGGCTGATCGATGAGGATGACGACGCCATCGCCGTCGTCGATACGGGCATGATGATGGAAATGTGCAGCGGCGCGTGGAAGGCGCTGTTTGCCGGGGCGTTGGCCGGCACGCCGGTTCGCCGCGTCATCTGCACGCATTTGCACCCTGACCATATCGGGTTGGCGGGGTGGCTGGCCAAAAGGTTCGACGCGCCCATCCACATGACCCGCGGCGAATGGCTGACCGCGCGGCTGATGCTGAGCGACATGCGCGATGAACCGCCGCCCGAGGTGCTGGCACAGCAACGGGGCGCAGGCTGGGATGAAGAGGCGATCGAACGGTCGCGGTCGCAAGGGTGGGGCCGCATGGCGCGCATGGTGTTTCGCATGCCGCACGCCTACCAACGGCTGTCGGACGGACAATGGCTCAGCATCGGCGCCTCGCGCTGGCAGGTGGTGGTCGGCTCCGGGCACAGCCCCGAACATGCCTGCCTCTACAATGCCGAGGATGGCGTGCTCATTTCCGGCGATCAGATTTTGCCGCGCATCAGTTCGAACGTGTCGATGAACAGCGGTGAGCCGGATGCCGACCCGCTCGGCGAATGGCTGGCGTCGATCGACAAACTGCTGACGCTGCCCGACGACCTGCTCGTCTGTCCTGCCCATGGAGAGCCATTTCGCGGCATGCATGTGCGGCTGTTGGCGCTGCGCGACGAACATCATGCGCGGCTTGACGCCATGGCCGCCGCGCTCGATGCGCCGCGCCGTGCGGTTGATTGTTTTCCGCTGTTGTTCAAGCGCACCATCGGCCCCGACCATATGGGCCTCGCCACGGGCGAAGCGCTCGCCCACCTGCGCCACCTCGAGGTCACGGGCCGCGTCATGCGCACAACCCGCGACGGGATTTGGTGGTGGCAGGCCGCCTGATGGGCGGCGCGCTGCGCTAGGCGAACAGCAAGATCGCCAGCAGGCCAAAGACAATCGCGAAAAAGACTGTGAAAAATATCGCGAGCTGCAATGTGTTGTTGAACAGCGGCATCGGGTCCCCGCAGCGCGGACAGGGAATATTTTCGTAGACCGGACGCATGGTGCGGCGGTGTTCGCGCCGATTGTCGTCGTTGTCCCACAGCTGATGATGGTCGGTTTCGACAGTGATCAGCCGTCTATGGTCGCCGCGGCGCAACATCATGCCGCATTTGCGACAGGGGGCGAGTGCGTCGGTCACGTCGCGGGGACCAGCTCCATGACGTCGACGATGCTTTCAAAGGCGGGCCGGGGGAAGACCATGCGCCACCGGGCCGGCCCGATCCGTTCGACCCATGCCGCCTGATTGCGGGCGGCATCCGCGCCATAGTCGGGTGCGCGGCCTTCATCGCCGAGCGCGAGCGTGCCCAGAAACACCATCCGGTTGGGTTGGTCGTCGCGGAACAACAGCCCGTGATGGCGTTGTGAACCGGTCAGCTTGACGAATTCGAGCACTGCACCGGAGCCGCTGACGCGGCAGCGAAAGGCCGGGTAGGCGACATAGGCGAGGCCGCCATTGGCGCGCGCACCCAGTTTTGTGATGCGGCAGGCATAGTCGCCAACCGGCAATGCGGCATCGGCCAGCGCTGCCGACGGATCGAGCAGCGCGCCTTCGCCGGCAATCTGTGCCGCATGGCCTGCGGCGCGGGCGCTGGCCAGCGCGTCTGCCCACGCCCCCCACCAGTCGCGCAGCCGCATCCGGTCCGCGTCGGTGGCGACATTGTGCCAATCGTCCATGGTCATGGCGCGTTCGCGGCTGATGGTGCCCGCGGTCGTGCGCATGGCCGCGCACCCCGGCAGGATCAGCGCAGTGCACAGCGCGATGGCGGTTGCGCCGCGTATCATTGTGCGGTCCACCCGCCATCCATCGACAGCGTCGCCCCGGTGATCGCCGCCGCGCCATCGCTGCACAGATACAGCATCAGGCTGGCCAGCTGTTCGACCTGGACAAACTGCTTTTGCGGCTGCTTGTCGAGCAGCACGTCGTTGACGACCTCGTCATAGGTCATGCCGCGGGCCTTCATCGTGTCGGGGATCTGGTTTTCGACCAAGGGCGTCCACACATAACCGGGGCAGATGCAATTGACGGTGATGCCCTGTGTCGCCACCTCGAGCGCCACGGTCTTGGTCATGCCGGCGAGCCCGTGCTTGGCGGCATTATAGGCGGATTTGTAAGGGCTGGCGACGAGGCTGTGCATCGACCCGGTGTTGATGATGCGCCCCCACCGCTTTGCCTTCATGCCCGGCAAGGCCGCCTTGGTCGCATGAAAGGCGGATGACAGGATGATGGCGATGACCGCGTCCCACCTGTCATCGGGAAATTCGTCGATCGGCGCGACATGCTGGATACCGGCATTGTTGATGAGGATGTCGGGCGCGCCAAATTGTGCGCTGCAGTCTGCCACCATCGCCCGGATGTCGTCGGGCCGGGTCATGTCCGCCGGCGAATGCGCGGCGCGTCCGCCGTTGGCGGCCGCCAGATCCGCCACCATCGCGTCGATCGCGTCGGCATCGCCAAAGCCGTTGATCATCACAGCGGCGCCTGCGCCGGCCAGCGTCCGCGCATAGCCCAGCCCGATGCCGCTCGTGGAACCGGTGATGAGCGCCGTCTTGCCCGCCAGCGTTGCTGTCATGGAATCTCTATCCTCTTATCCTGTCGGGCATCTGTGCCGACGACCGTCGCTATCCCCCGCCATGGCGACAGGGTCAAGTTGCGACCCGCACAGGGTCGGGTTGGGACGCCTGCGCGCTATTTCATTTGACTGCGCCTGCCAGTCTGCGCAGACTTG
>CAZAWL010000090.1:0-7934 GCA_964488705.1 uncultured Sphingopyxis sp. | reverse complement strand
AACGCGCACATGAGTGACGATCCCGGCGCTGCTGACGAAGCAAGTTATGTGCGGAAGAAGTGGGAAAGTCGTTGCGATTGAAGTGTTTGGAATTTGCGCTCCAGACTTTCCCTAGAGCCCATCTTCGTCCCCATCTTACCCCGGCTTAATTCGAGGCCAATCATTCAGTGGCAACGACAGAATCGCGGCTTACGCCGGACTGCCCCCCCCCCGGCCCCGATTTTCCTAATCCGCGCAGGCGGGATAATCCCCTCCCTCTCGAACGTGGCTAGGAAGTGGGTCCGGAAAGCCGCTGTGTCTCACCCCAATTGCCCCTCCACGTCCATCCGTTCGTGCAGCACGCGGACGATCTCGACGCCATCGTCGCTCGGCCGATGGAATATCAAATGATGCCCGCTCGATAGCTTCCTGAACTTCCCGACCTTACTGCTATACGCCGACCCCATTTCGGGAAAGTCACACACCCGGCCCATGTCGCGATACAGGCTTGCAATATACTCGTCGGCCTGCCCTCGACCCCACGCCTCTGCCGTGTAAGACCAGATCGACGCCAGATCGCGACGCGCATTCGGAGCAATGCGAAGCGTCGTCACGCCGCATCTTTATGCCGCGCATGCATCTCCGCGATAAATTCGTCGAAATCGAAAGGCTCGGCAGGGCCGCTGTCCAGTCCCTCTTGCAATGCCCGATCGAGCGCCTCGCGTTTCGCATCCTCAACAATAAACCGCCGCATCGCCTCCCGCACGACTTCGCTGGTCGAACCGAATTCGCCCGACTCCACCTTGCGGCGCGCAAATTCGATGAACGGCGCGCCCAGAGAGATTGATGTATTTTTCGCAGCCATGACGCCGAAATACCAATATTTGGTACCGCCAGCAAGCCCGCCCCACCGCGGTTGACCGCATCGCCAATCGCGATATGCCTATTGCCCTGTGAATGCGCGAAAGAGGGAGCGTGGCGCACATGGCGACGGACAGCAGGATTGTGCGCACCGGCCGCGTGATGGTGGCGCTGGCGGCGCTCGCCTGCATCGCGCTCGTTGCCCCCTGCGCCGCACAGGCCCAGCGCGCCCGCCCCGCGCCACCCGCAGGGGAAGTCGTCGCCGACCGGCTGCGTGAGACGGCAGCGGCCGACCCCGCCGCAGCGGAGCGGGAGGCGCTGGCACTGATCGCTGCGGCAGAGGCGGGCGACGGGCTGGGCACCGACTATGCGCGCGCCATCGGCGATGCGCTGCGCTCCATCTATGCGGACCAGCGGCGTGATGCCGACCGGCTGGCGCTGCTCGAACGATTCCGCCGCTCGAATCAGGCGCGGTACGGCCCCCATGATGACCGGACGCTCGATTGGGTCATGCGCCTGGCCCACGACCTGAGGGCGCTGGAACGATATGATGAGGCCGAACCCTGGTTCATGGTCAATTATGAAGCGCGGCGGCAGCGCAACGCAAACCCCACCGACGACAGCCAGTACGAGCTGCTGGAAGCGGCGCGTTGGCTCGCCCACCATAATGAAACGCTGCAACGCTGGGCGGACGCGCGTGTCTATTGGCAGGAAGTTATTGCGCTGAGCACCGCGCGTGAAGGCGCGTCGCATCGTCATACGCTCGAATGGATGGAGCGGCTCGCCACCAACTATGCGAGCGCCGGACAATCCGACGAACAGGTCGCGCTGCTGCGACGCATGGTCGAACTGGCAGAGGTCGGCACCAACGACGATGACGGTTTTTATGCCAATCAATATCGGCGGCGTCTGGCGGACGCACTGGCGGCAACCGGCCGGCGTGACGAGGCACAGGGTATCGTTGCGACCGCCGCCGAATATGACAATGCCAATGCCGAGGATATTTACGACCGGCTGTCGGACGACCAGCAGCGCGCCTTGCTGATGACCGCCGGGCGCACCGATGAGGTCGAACGGCTGTTGATGGCGGACATGGCGATGCTCGAACAGTCGGGCCGCCCCGAATTATTGGACATTGGTTACGAGCAGTTCGCGCTGTTTTACGACCAGACCGCCCAATATGCGCGGTCCGAACCCTATTGGCGCCGCTACATCGCCGCACAAGATGCCGATGATGACCCCTATTTCCATGGCGCGCGCGAGGGCTTTGCGCGGTCGCTCGCGCAACAGGGCCGCTATGCCGAGGCGGAGCGCGAATGGCGCGAGGTCATCCGCCTCTATCGCGACCCCGATAATGGCGACCCCTATCAGTCGCACCTTTACATTGCCCAGCTTGCCGCGCTGGCAGAGGTGCTGTTCAATCAAGGACGCGCGCGGGAGGCGGAGGAACTGCTCATCAACGCATTGGGGCGCGGCCAGCATGACGATTTCGTCAAATCGGCGCGCGAAACACTCGGCCGCATCTATGCGCGGCAGGGCCGCAATGAAGAGGCGCTTGTCATCTATCGCAGGCTGCGCGACCAATCGGCGCGGCTGGGCGGCGACTGGTCTGTGGCAACGCGGCTTTATGATGCGCAGATTGCTGAACTGGTCGCAGGCGGCGCGGCAGCGCCCGCAGTGATCCGCATCTATGAGGAAAATGCCGACGCCTTTGCCGCGACATTTGGTGATAATGACCCGCGCACGCGTGACGTCGTGCGGCGCCTTGCCGAACTTTATTCCGATGCGGGGCGGCTCGCTGACGCGCAGGCGTTGCTGGATCGGCAGTCGGCGGATCTTTCGGTCCGCGATGCTGCCACATTCCGCCTGCGCCATCAGCTCGCCACGCTGCGCTGGCGACAGGGGGATGGGCGGACTGCGCTCGATCAATTGACCACATTGTCGGCTGACGCGCGCTCGGCGTTGGGGGCGACCAGCCCCGCGACCAGACACTATACCGCCAGTGCCGCCGAACTGGCGATGCAGGAGGCGCGCTATGACCGGGCCTTGCCGCTGGCCCGCGATGTGGCGGCGGCGCTCGATGATGTGCGCGTCGCCAGTAGCGAACAGGTCACCGGCGATACGCAACTGGACGGGCTGACCGATGCAGCAGAGGGCGGCTATACGCTGCTCGCCGATGCGGCCTGGTCGGCGAGCAACAGCGACCCTGCGCTGCGCTCGGTGCTGACCGGGGAAGCGTTTGCCGCGCTTCAAAACGCCATGACCAGCCGGACCGACCGGGCCATTGCGCGCAGCGTCGCCCGCCGCCTTGCCGATGAAGAGGGCGGCCCGCTCGCGGAGCTGATCCGCCGGATCGAATCGGTGCAAGCGCAACGCGACGCCCTGACCCGTTTCATCACCGACAGCTTTGCCAGCAATGCCGAAGCGACGGTGGCCCTGCGCGCCACGCGGGCGCGCGAACGGGATGCGCTCAGCGCGGAATTTGCGGCGCTCGATGCCGAACTGCGCCGCCGCTATCCTGACTATTACGCGCTGGTTCGCGCCGACCCGGTTGCCGCCGAGGGCGTGCAGCGGATTCTGACCGATGACGAAGCGTTGATGATCATCGTGCCCGGACCGCGCGGTACCCATGTCATGACTTTGGTCGGGGGCGAATTGACCTGGCACCGGTCGGCGCTGGACCAGGATGCGGTCGACCGGCTGGTGTCGCGCATGCTCTATTTCCTCGGCGCGCAGACCAACCTCACGCTCGATGACGTGGTCGACCTGCAATCGACCATCCCCGGCGGCGTGAACGGGTTCGACTTTGCCTCGGCATGGCAACTCTATCAGGAATTGCTGGGCCCGGCGATGGCACGCCTCGACTCCGTCGACAGGTTGATCGTCGCAGCCGGGGGCGCGCTCGGCTCGCTGCCGCTGTCGGTGCTGGTGTCCGCGCCACCATTGGCCGATGGGCCGCCCGCCCCGCAGGATTTCCGCAATACGCCATGGCTGTCCGACCGGTTCGCCATCGTGCAGGTGCCGTCGGTCCAATCCTTTGCGCTGTTGCGGGCACGGCGCGATGCCGCGACACGCCCCGCGCGCCAGTTTCTCGGCTTTGGTGATCCACTGCTTGACGGCCCCCCGGCAGCGCGTGGCCAGCGCAACGGAACGGGGGCGCCGGGTACGCGTAACGCGGCCGGCAGCGGCATTGCCGTCAACCAGCTGCGCCGGTTGGCCCGCCTGCCGGGGACGGCGACGGAATTGCAGGCGATGGCTGGCCTGTTTGGCGCTGACGGCCGCATCCTGCTCGAAGCCGCGTCGACAGAGACCAATGTCAAAGCCATGGACCTGACGGGCGTCGATGTGTTGAGCTTTGCGACGCACGCGCTGACGGTCGACGAAATCGACGGTGCCGCCGAACCCGGCCTGGTCATGACGCCGCCTGCGTCACCCAGCGGGCGCGATGATGGGTATCTGTCGGCGTCGGAAGTGTCGCAGCTGCGGCTGTCGGCGGATTGGGTCATCCTGTCCGCCTGCAACACGGCGTCGAGCGACGGTCGCGCGGGGTCGCGCGGCCTGTCGGGGCTGGCGAGGGCATTTTTCTATGCCGGTGCGGGCAATATTCTCGCCTCGCACTGGCCTGTGCGCGATGATGTCGCGGCCGCATTGACCGTGCGCACCATCGCCATCGCGCGGGCGAATCCCGACCTGTCGCGCGCTGCGGCATTTCAACAGGCTCTGGCCGACATTCGCCGCATCGATGGGCATGACGGGCTGGTCGCCGGCGTGCAGCAAAGTTGGGCGCACCCCAGCGCGTGGGCGCCCTTTACGCTGATCGGCGACGGGCGTTAGCAGCGTATCGACATTAGGGGTGACGTGGAGCACAACGAAACACGATGCGCGGGTTTAGGGTCCCGGCTCGGACATCGGCGGTCGCGCCGTAAATAAGGGATAGAGAGATGGCCACAGGCACACAGCGGTCACCCGGCGTAAAATTGCTGATCACCATCGTCATCGGCATCCTGTTGTCGGTGCCACTGGCGATGGTTTATGCCTTGGTGTGGGACCGTCAGAGCCAGTCGGAAACGGCGCAGGCCTCCATCGCAGCCGGTTGGGGCGGGCCGCAGACCTTTGTCGGGCCGGTGCTGGTGCTCCCCTATACGCGCGAAGATGTCGAAACCACGACCGTCGACGGGCGGCAACAGACGCGCAGCATTACGACGCAGCATGAGCTGTTCCTGTCCCCCGTCAGCAACAGCGTGACGACGACGGTGACGCCGCAGCGACTGCGCAAATCCATATATGAATCCGTGCTTTACGAGGCCGCCAATCGCGGCGAAGCGCGCTTTGCCCTGCCGGAGGATTTTGCGCGCTATGGCGTGCCGATCGACCGGATCAATTTTGCCGGGGCGGAACTGCGCTTTGGCCTGTCGGACGCGCGCGGGCTTCAGGCCGGGGCGCAGGTATCGATCAACGGGACAGCGCGGCCGTTGCTGCCCGGCAAGGGGCTGAACGCGACACGCGGGTCGGGGTTTTTCAGCTTTGTCGACTGGTCGGGCCGGGAACCGATGACCGTCGCCTATAATTTCGCGGCGCGCGGCAACGGGCGGCTCAACTTTGTCCCGCGCGGGCAAAATAGCGAATGGCGCATCAATTCGGCCTGGCCCAGCCCCAGCTTTGCCGGGGCGTTCCTGCCCAACACGCGCACGGTGCGCGATAACGGGTTCGAGGCGCGTTATGCGATCAGCAACCTCGCGCTCGGTCAGGCGATCGTGCTGACCGACGACCCGGCACCGCTGCCACAGGACCAGCCGGGCTATGACGCAAGCAGCCTCGACATCGTCACACCGACCGCCGCGACGGGGGCGAGCCAGGGGGCGTCCATCTCGCTCGTCGAACCGGTTGATCTTTATTCGCAGGTCGACCGGTCGGTGAAATACGGGTTCCTGTTCATCGGCTTCACCTTCCTCGCCTTTCTGATGTTCGACGTCGTCGGGCGCGCGCGCGTGGCCCCGGCGGAATATCTGCTGGTCGGGGCCGCGCTGGTGCTGTTCTTTGTCCTCCTGCTCGCCTTTGCAGAGGTGATCGGCTTTACGCCGGCCTATCTGCTCGCCGCCGGTGCCATTATCGGGCTGTTGACCACCTATTCGGCGGCAGTGCTGAAAAGCTGGCTGCGCGCGCGCATCATCGGCGGGTTGCTGATGGGCCTGTACGCGGCGCTCTATGTGCTGCTGAACTTGGAGGCTTATTCGCTGCTCATCGGCTCGCTCTTGCTGTTCATCGCGCTCGCCGCCGTCATGTGGGGCACGCGCAAGATCGACTGGAGCGCCACCCGGCAGGCTGCGGAGGAGGAGCAGGCAGCGACGCCGGCCTAACCGCGCCTGCCGGCCTCGGGACTGTGTGCGCAGCGGGCGGGTTGCTCGCTGCCAGCCTTGACAAACTGCCGATGTTCCTCTATTGTTCCGGCGGAGCGTTTGGCCGGTAAGGGCGCTCGATTACCGCCATCGTGGCGCATCAACGCGGGGTCTGGCGCGTCGGCGCGCGCGGACGCCCACCGACCATGCCGGCCCGCATAAGTTGACAGAAACACCCCGGTTCGCGGGTAAACTTTGTAAACTTAAGGGGTGGCGGGTCGGGCCTCGCGCACCCATAGCTGTCGTCCGCCGACCCATGTTTCGGCGACGATAGCGGCCCGCAGCCGCGCCGGACTCGCCAGCGTCGGGTCGACGTCGGTCAGGATGAAGTCGGCGCGCATCCCCGGCATCAACGTGCCGAGCCGATCCTCTGCAAATCCGGCATAGGCGGCACTGCGGGTAAAGCCATCGAGCGCGAGCGTGCGCGACACCGCCTCTTGCGGTCGCCAGCCGCCAAAGGGTTCGCCATTGGCATCGGCACGCGTAAAGGCCGTGACGATTCCGGCAAAGGGGTCGGGGCTTTCGACCGGAAAATCGGAACCAAAGGCGAGCCGTGCGCCCGTTGCCGCGACACTGCGCCAGGCATAGGCACCGCCGAGGCGATCCGGCCCCAGCCGCACCTCGGCCATCACCCGGTCGCTGGTTTGATGCACCGGCTGGAATGACGCGATGATGCCGTGCGTGGCAAAGCGCGCAATGTCGGCCGGGTCGACGATCTGTGCATGTTCAATGCGCCAGCGCCGGTCGCCGGGAAAGCTGCTCGCGACATCGTCGATCGCGCCCAGCGCCTCTGCATTGGCGGCGTCGCCAATGGCGTGCATGGCGATCTGGAACCCGTCCATCGTTGCGCGCACCATGCGGTTGCGCAATTGCGACGCGCTGAGCAGCGGCAGGCCGCTTTGACCCGGCGCGTCGCTATAGGGGGCCTTGAGCCAAGCCCCGCGCGAGCCGAGCGCGCCGTCGAGATAAAGTTTGACGCCGACCAGCCGCAGATGGTCGTCATACAGCCACGGCGTCGGGCCGCTGCCCGCGATCAACGCCATCTGTTCAACCTCAGCGCCATAACCGATGATGCGGATGTTGAGCGCGCCGAGGTCGCCGGCCCGGCGATAGGCCTGCCAGTCGTCGATGGTCGTGCCCATGTCGGCGACTGTGGTGACGCCGAGTGACAATAACCGTTCCTGCGCCAGCCGCAGCGCGCGGTCGCGGTCACGCGCCAGCGGTGCGGGGCGATGCCGGTCGATCAGCGCCGTCGCATTGTCGACGAAAACGCCGCTCGGGCGGCCATTGGCCATTTCGATACGCCCGCCAGCGGGCGCGCGGGTAGCCGCCGTCACGCCGGCGACCGCCATTGCGCGGCTATTGGCCCAGCCGGCATGGCCGTCAACCCGCTCCAGCCAGACCGGGCGGTCGGCGACGATGCTGTCGAGGTCGGCGGCGGTCGGGAACCGGCCCAGCCCCCAGCTTTCCTGATTCCAGCCGCGCCCCATGATCCACGGCAGTTCGGGATTTGCGGCGGCATAGGCGGCTATCGCTGCCTGTGCTTCGGCCAACGACCGCGTGCCGGACAGGTCGAGCAGCATCAGCTGGAACCCCAGCCCCATGACGTGGCCATGCGCGTCGATCAGCCCCGGCAGCAACATCTGACCGCCGCCATCGCGGCGAAAGTCGGGGCGTTGGGGGCGCGGGTCGCCCCGG
>CAZAWL010000089.1:0-8016 GCA_964488705.1 uncultured Sphingopyxis sp. | reverse complement strand
GGGTCATCCTTGACCCATTCCCAGCCTGCACCCATCAGCGCCGCCTCTACCTCGTCGAGACGGTCGCGCGGAACGAGAATGTCGAGGTCGCCAATCTGACGGCCTGCTGCATTGGGAAGGCGCGCCGCCGCATAGGCCGTGCCCTTGAGGAGGATCGGCGTGACCCCGAGCGGCGCGAGCGCGCGGCGGCACATCTCCGCCTCCCACAGGGCGTGGACCTGAGCCTGTCCGGCGGCGGCGCGCACGGCGGCAAGCTCCGCCGTGACGGCGACGGGCATCGCCTGCCCCTCAAGCCGGTGCGCAAGCGTGCCCAGCAACACTTCGGCCCGGGCCACAGAGATCAACGCCGACCAATCGCCGCTGCTCAGCGTGGCGACGCTGGCGGGATCACGCAGCGCGGCGACGAGCCTTTGCATCGCGCTCATGCGCCCAGTTCCGCCCACAGCGCCTCGACTGCCGCCACACCCTGCGCACCGTCGGCATAGCCAATGGCAACGGCGGGCACCGCATCGACCAGCCGGGTCAAGGCCGCAAAGGCGGGCGCACCCAGCGCGACATAATTGGTCGAACTGTCGGTCAACCGGACAAAGGCGTCCGCCGGTGCCACGGGTTGCAAACCGGCCGGAGCGCCAAAGGTCGGGAACAACAGCATCGCGGGCGTCGCCGGAACGTCCATCATCGCAATCGCATCGGCATTGGGGGTCAGGTGGCGGATCCGCCCTTTTGGCGTGCCGGTGATTTCCGGCCCGAACCGGTCGGCACCGACCATCGCCACCATCGCCTCGATCGCCTCGTTCTTAAGGCTGATAAGCCGCGGAAACGGCACCACCATGCCGGTGTCAGGGTTGAGCAGCGCAAATTCATCGCCCAGCAGGCGCCAGCCGCTTTCCCCCAGCATCGCCGCCAGCGTCGATTTGCCGGAACCGGACGCACCGACCATGATGATCGCCTGCCCGCCCCGTTCCACCGCGCTGGCGTGCAGCAACAGATGTTGTCGCCAACCCAGCGCGACTTGCAGATTCATCGCCATCTCCGCCGCCAGCAGCGCTTGCGACAGCGGCAGCGGCAGTGCATCTGGAATGACATGGTCACCGCGAATGTGCACAGCGGGGCGCAGCCAGCGCCGCCACGGTCGCGCCGCCTCTATCCGCGCTGTCGCGGTGGCAACGCCGTCATGCGGCGGCGGATAGGCGCCATAAAGCCGGCGCAGCTGGTCGACCGGCGCTGCCCAGTCCGAACGCAGGCGAAACCCCACCGGGCCAACACGAAAGCTGATGTGTGCGCTCACGCCGCGCGACCTTCGGCGCGGACCAGCCCCATCGCCGCCAGTTCATTGAGGCATTCGTCGATGCGCGCCAGCGACGCCGCATCGACCGGCGTGCCATACATGTCCGCAAGCCGAGCCGCCACGTCGGCGCAATCCGCCGGCCCGGTTGCCAGCACGTCCAAAATCTGTGGCAACGGCTCCGCCAGCACATGCGTCTGGCCCGACGCATGGTCGAACATCGCGGTCAAGCTGCCCAGTGCGGCCATGCTGATCCGCCCCGGCTCGGGCGATTGCCAACGGGTCGATGGCTGCGTCACGGGCGCTGCTGACGCGCCGCCGCGTCAGCGCGGCATCTGGATCGACGCGTAGCAGGTAAAGCCGCTCTGCCCCGCGCGCAGCCGGCGGATATAGTTGAGATAGGCCTGACCCTGTTCATAGCCGGTGCCGGGCAGCGACCTGCCCTGCAGCGCCCGGCGCACTTCCTCCCCGGTGAAGGCCCGCGACGACCCGGGAAATGCCCCTTGCGTCCCGGCGGGTACCAGGCTGCCGTCCAATGCGATATATTTGCTGCTGTTGGCGGCATCCGGGACCGGGATCTGACAATTGAGAACCGACGCGGCCGTCTGGGCAAAGGCCGGACGCACGGTGAGCGCCGCCACGGCCCCGGCCGCACCCAACATCAACACATCGCGACGGCCGCGACCGACTGGCGCGGCGGCATCCTGCGCGGCTGCGACGCGCGCTTGTTCCCCCTCGCCGGGCAGTTCGCCGTCCATCATCACGTCCCTTTTGTCCCCACGCCATCATGGCGGCGCATTATCACGTCATGCGAATCGCGCAAAAAGCAGCTTTTGGCAACCATGCTAACCATCATTGCGGCACATCGGCGTGACCCCGACCGTGCCGGGGCGGCGCAGCGCGGCCAACGCGCAATTGACGCATCCTGCCGCGCCCGCCATGCGGAGCGCATGACAGGAGAGCGATTCCCGACCTTCGCAGCCGTCGTCGTTCTGGGCGGTGGGGCATTGGTCTGTGCCATTATCGGCACACCGTTAAGCGGCATCTTGATCATGCTCGCCGCCGCGGCGTCAGCCGTCATCGCCATTGGCGCCGGACAGCGCGGTGCGACGGCGGAAGCGGCCCCGGCGCCCTCCAATATCGTGACCGCAGCGCTGCACCGGCACGATGATTTTGCGCAGCTGATCGACGTCCTCGATTTTCCGATATTGGTGGAAGGCAACGGCCGGGTGCTCGCCGCCAACGCCCGCGCCAAAAGCGTTTTGGGTCACTTCATTGTCGGGGCGGACGTGCGCGCCGCCATCCGCCACCCGGTCGCCGGCGACCTGGTCGGCCAGCCCGAACGGCATGTGTCGGCAGCGCCGGTGGACCTGATCGGCATCGGCGCACCGGGTGAACGCTGGCAGATGCGGGTCATGCCAATCGCCAACGACACCAAATTGATCACGCTGAACGACCAGACCGCGCATGACGCGATCGAACGGATGCGGGCCGACTTTGTCGCGAACGCCAGCCACGAGCTGCGTACACCGCTGGCCGTCATTTTGGGTTCGGTTGAAACGCTGCGTGACCCAGACGCCGCCAATGATCGTGCCGTACGCGCCAAGTTCCTCGACAATGCAGAAAGGGAAGGCCGGCGAATGCTGCGCCTGGTCGAGGATTTGCTGTCCATTTCCCGCATCGAGGCGAGCAAGAGCCAGCGACCGACCGGCGCCGTCGACATGACGCAGCTGTGCCGCACCGTGATTGCCGAACTGGGCAGCGCCGGTGCCAGCGATGCGACACAGATCAATCTGGCGGCGCAGGGACAGACCATCGTGCGCGGTGACCGCGCCCAATTGTCGCAACTGGTCCATAACCTCGTGTCGAATGCCATCAAATATGGCGGCGACCGCGGCCCGGTATCGGTCAGCCTGAGCCACCCGACCAGCGACATGGCCGAATTGCGGGTCACCGACAGCGGCGAAGGCATCGCACCCGAGCATCTGCCGCGGCTGACGGAGCGGTTTTACCGCGTCGACACGGCGCGCAGTCGCGCCAAGGGCGGAACCGGCCTTGGCCTCGCCATCGCCAAACATATCGTCCAGCGCCATCAGGGCCGGCTGGAGATCGATTCGACGATCGGCGTGGGCACCAGCGTGCGCGTCCGCCTCCCCATCATCGACGACGCGGCCAGCTGAACCGCGCGATGCCGACCCGGTTGGGGGGCGCTGGCGACCCCGGCGCAAGCCACCCCGTCGCACCTATTTCCGTTGCCACTGTCATCAAAGTGTCACGAAAATGTCAGATTAGGCACTGGTGATCGACCCGCCGCCAGCGCAGATTCCGGCGCGGGAATCGGTATCAACATATCGACCCCTTCGGCGCGTGGCGCGCCGACCAGAAAGGAACCCGCTGATGTTCGCCGCTCGTCTGAAAACTGCCGCCCTGGCCATGATCCCGCTGCTCGCGCTGAGCGCCTGTGGCGACCAGGCGGCATCCTCGTCCGCATCGCGCGATTATGTGTCGGCGGTCGGGTCGTCGACCGTATTCCCCTTTGCCAACATCGCTGCCGAACAATTTCAGGCGGCCAATGCCAGCATGAAGACGCCGCGGATCGAATCGACCGGCACCGGCGGCGGCATCGAACGTTTCTGTGCCGGGGTCGGCGCGGCAACGCCCGACATCGCCAATGCATCGCGCCGCATGAAAGCCAGCGAGTTTCAGACCTGCGCCAGCAACGGCGTTACCGACATCATCGAAATCCAGATCGGCATCGACGGCCTGGCGCTGGGCGAATCGGTCAACGGTCCGCGTTTCGCGCTGACGCAGGAAGATATTTATCGTGCGCTCGCCGCCAACCCTTATGGTCAGCCGAACACGGCGCGCACCTGGCGTGACGTCAACCCGGCGCTGCCCGACGTCGCGATCAGCGTTTATGGCCCGCCGTCAACGTCCGGCACCTATGACGCGTTCAAGGAACTGATCCTGGGTAAGGGTTGCGAAGCCAACCCCGAAATGCGCGCGCTCAAGGATAGCGACAAGGACCAGTATGAGGCGACCTGCCACACGCTGCGCGGCGCCCCGGAATATGTCGAACAGGGCGAAAATGACAATCTGATCATCCAAAAGCTGGTGCGTAACCCCAACAGCCTCGGCATCTTCGGCTATTCCTATCTCGACGCCAATCGCTCGCAAATCCGTGATGTGCCGATCAATGGTATCGAAGCGACCGCCGCAACCATCGCCGACGGCAGCTACCCCGGTTCGCGCACGCTCTACATTTATGTCAAAAAGGCGCATATCGGCGTCATCCCCGGCCTGCAGGAATATCTGCAGACCTTTGTCGCCGCCGCTGCCCCCAACGGGCCGCTGGCCCAGCGTGGTCTGATCCCGCTCGGAGCCGACCTCTATGCCGCAGCACAAGCGGTTGTCCGCGACCTGCCGGTACTGACCGCCGATCAACTGCGCTAATTGCGATTAGTCGGACGGGGCCCTCGCCGCGGGGGCCCCGGCCACCATGCCGAAACCAGGGATAGTGATTGACTGATGTCGTCCGGGGCGGTCCTTATCATGATCATCGGCCTGGCGCTGGTCGCCTGGCTGACCGGGCGGGCCAAGGCGACGCACGGACAACAGTCCGCGCCAGCGGCGGGCGGACAGGGCGGCCCGGTCGTGCGACCGCATTCGCGCCCGCAATATCATGGCTGGTATGTCGCGATGTGGACGGCGATCCCGCCACTCATATGGCTGGCGCTGTGGGCGGCGCTGTCGCCGTCGCTGGTCACGCAGGCCGTGCTGGCGGACCCTGCTGCCGTCACATTGCCGGCCGATCATTTTGCGCGCAGCGCCATATTGGGTGAGGCACGCGGACTCGCCACCGGCACCCTGACGCAGGCGTTCAACAGCCAATCGGCGGCCTTGGTCGAACCCTATCGTGACGCCATTGCCCAATACCGGCTGGTCGGCATCATCGTCGCGCTGGTGCTGGCCTTTGCCGCGGGCGCCTATGCTTTTTCGCGGATCCGCGCCGATTTCCGGGCCCGCACCCGGGTCGAACGGACCGTAATGTGGTTGCTGGTCATCGCTTCGCTCATGGCGATACTGACCACGTTCGGCATCGTCTTCAGCCTGTTATTCGAATCGGTCCGCTTTTTCGGCAAGGTGCCGATCCTCGATTTTCTGACAGGCACCAACTGGGCGCCGGTGTCGGGTCAGGAAGACCCGGAAACCTATGGCGCCATCCCCTTATTCTGGGGCACCATCCTGATCGGGGCCATCATCGCCATGCTGGTGGCGGTGCCGCTGGGCCTGCTGACCGCCATCTACCTCACGCAATATGCCCATGCCCGGGTGCGGCAGTGGCTGAAACCGACGATCGAAATCCTCGCCGGGGTGCCGACCGTGGTCTATGGCTATTTCGCCGCATTGACGGTCGGGCCGGCGGTGCGCGGCTTTGCCGATGCGGTCGGTATCGGCGGGGCGAGTTCGGACAGCGCGCTCGCGGCCGGGCTCGTCATGGGCATCATGATCATTCCACTGGTGTCGTCGATGGCCGATGACAGCATCGCCGCCGTGCCCGGCGCGATGCGCGACGGCAGCCTGGCGCTGGGCGCGACCCCGTCCGAAACGATCAAAAAGGTGCTGATCCCTGCGGCACTGCCCGGTGTCATGGGCGGCGTCCTGCTCGCCGTCAGCCGGGCAATCGGCGAAACGATGATCGTCGTCATGGCCGCCGGACAATCGGCCAACCTGACCGGCAATGTGTTTGCCAGCGTGACCACCGTGACGGTGCAGATCGTCAAACTGATGACCGGCGATCAGGAGTTTGAAAGCGCAAAGACACTCGCCGCCTTTGCCCTCGGGCTGGTGCTGTTCATTGTCACCTTACTGCTCAACATCGTCGCCCTGCGCATCGTCAAACGCTATCGGGAAAGCTATGAGTGATCCGGTGACATCCCACGCCCCGGGCACGCCAGAGGGCCTGTGGTCACAAGCCGCGATGCAGCGCCGGCTGGCCAGCCGTCATAGCGCCGAACGGCGGTTCCGCCTGTTGGGCCTGGGCGCAGTCCTGCTGTCGACCGGCTTTTTGCTGTTCCTGCTGGTGACCATGGCGGCAGCCGGCCTGTCCGGCTTTAGCCAGACGAGGATCACGGTGCCGGTCGATTTTCGCGGCAGCGGCCTGTCGATCAACCTCGATCAGATGACCCGTGACGACGCATCCGGCGCGCTGGTGCAACAGGGGCTGGGCGATTTGGTGGTCCTGTCGGCCACCGCCGCCTTTGGTCCAGATGCCGACCAATGGCTGGGCCGTGCGGCACAGGATGCCGCGCGTGACGCCATCCTGTCCGACCCCTCGATGTTGCAACGGCAGGTCGATCTGACCCTGCCGGCCGCATCCGCCATCGACGTCGCGGCCAAGGGCGAAGGCAGCCCGGATGCCGAAGCGGCCGTGGCCCTGCTGGAGCGGCAGGGTCGGTTGTCGAGCGGCCTCGACACGACATTCCTGACCAATGCCGACGCCACCGACCCGACCGTTTCGGGCATTTGGGGCGCGCTCAAAGGCACGCTGCTGACGATGCTGGTGACCATCGCGCTGGCATTCCCGATGGGGGTGATGACCGCCATCTATCTGGAAGAATTCGCGCCAAAGAACCGGTTCACCGACATCATAGAGGTGTCGATCAACAATCTGGCGGCTGTGCCATCGATCATTTTTGGCCTGTTGGCGCTGGCGCTGTTCATCAATGTGCTGGGTGTGTGCAATGGCAGCCCGCTGGTCGGCGGCATGACATTGGCGTTGATGACGATGCCGGTCATCGTCATTGCCAGCCGCAACGCCATAAAGGCGGTGCCGCCGTCGATCCGCGATGCCGCGCTGGGCATCGGCGCATCCAACGTGCAGGTCGTGTTCCACCATGTGCTGCCGCTGGCGCTGCCGGGCATCCTGACGGGGACGATCATCGGCATGGCCCGCGCGCTGGGCGAAACAGCGCCGCTGCTGTTGATCGGCATGCGCGTTTTTGTCGGCGACGCGCCCGACGGCCTGTGCGACCGCGCGACGGTGTTGCCGATGCAGATTTTCCTGTGGTCGGATGAAGTCGATCGCGGCTTTGTCGAGAATACGTCGGCGGCCATCATCGTCCTTCTGGCCGTGCTGTTGTCGATGAACGCGCTGGCCATTTACCTCCGCAACCGATTTGAACGAAGCTGGTGAACGCTGTGACCGATGCCCCCCAAATTGCGAAAATGACGGCTGAGGACGTCAGCGTCTTTTATGGCGAGAAACAGGCGATAGCCGGCGTTTCGATCGACATATTCCGCAACGATGTGACCGCATTTATCGGCCCGTCGGGTTGCGGCAAATCGACATTCCTGCGCGCCTTTAACCGGATGAACGATACCATCGCCGGTGCCCGCGTCACTGGCACCATCAAGCTGGATGGGGAGGATATTTACGCCGCCAGCATGGACCCGGTCCAGCTGCGCGCACGGGTTGGCATGGTGTTTCAGAAACCCAACCCCTTTCCCAAATCGATTTACGACAATGTCGCCTATGGCCCGCGCATTCACGGACTGGCGCAGGGCAAGGCGGATTTGGACGCGGTCGTCGAAAAGGCGCTGACCCGCGCCGGTTTGTGGGACGAGGTCAAGGACCGGCTGAACGACAGCGGCACCGCCCTGTCGGGTGGCCAGCAGCAGCGGCTGTGCATCGCCCGCGCCATCGCCGTGGGGCCGGAAGTGATTTTGAT
>CAZAWL010000088.1:0-8160 GCA_964488705.1 uncultured Sphingopyxis sp. | reverse complement strand
CGGCTGCAGGTCGAACATCCTGTGACCGAAATGATCACCGGCCTCGACCTCGTGCGCGAACAGATCCGCGTTGCCGAGGGGCGGCCGCTGTCGGTGGCGCAGGAGGATATCCGCTTTACCGGCCACGCCATCGAATGCCGCATCAATGCCGAGGACCCGGCGACATTTGCGCCCTCGCCCGGCCTCGTCAAAAGCTACCATGCCGCCGGAGGCATGCATGTGCGCGTCGATTCCGGCCTGTACGCCGGCTATCGCATACCGCCCTATTATGACTCGATGATCGCCAAGCTGATCGTCTACGGCCGCACCCGCGAAGGCTGCATCATGCGGCTCAGGCGGGCGTTGGAAGAAATGGTCGTCGAAGGCGTCAAGACGACGATTCCGCTGCATCAGGCGCTGCTGCGCGACGATGATGTCATCAACGGCAATTACACGATCAAGTGGCTCGAGGAATGGCTGGAGCGGCAAAAGACCGGGGCGTGACCGCGCTTGCAACGCTATAGCGGGCCGGTGTGGCGCATCATTGGCAAAACACTATCGGCGACGCCGGCCATCGCGGCCGCTGCGCCAGAGGGTCGGTTTCACCATAGCGGACAGGTCGCCGTCTATGCGTCGCTCAGCGCGGAAGGCGCGGCGGTCGCCATCCGCCGCTACCTTACCGACGGAATGCCACGCGTGCTGGTGCCGATGTGGCTCGACGCCAGCGCCGTGGTCGACATTCGTGATGACCCCGGCGCATCGATTATCTGGCAGGACCTGCGCGCAGCGGGCGCATGGTCGCCGACATGGCAATTTTCCGACGACGCCCGGCGCGCCGGGGCGCAGGCCATGCTCTATGCGTCGCGCTCGCGGCCCGACCTGTCGCATGTCGTCATCTTCGAACCGGCCTGCTTGCGCGTTGCGGGGCCGATTGCGGACTTTACCGGCTGACGGGGGCGCAGCTGACCATGCGGTTGACGCCCGATCGCAAGGGGCTATGATTCAAGCCGCGCGGGGGCGCAGATAAGGGTTCCGACCCTGGGGAGAAAAGCCATGCGCCCATCGCATCGCATTGCTCTGTTGGCGTTGCTGCTCAGCGACGTCGCGCACAGCCAGTCATTCGCAAATATCGGCCCCGGCCAGCAGGAGGCCCGCCTCAGCATCGGCGTCACCATGCCCTTTGGCGGTGCGCCGGCACATCGTGATGCGCAGCGTCATGACGGCCCGCGACTCGAACTGATGCTCACCCGCGACTATGTCGGGGCGACGGGGGAACGGCAGTCCACCCGTTCGCTTCGCGACCATCCCAACCAGGTCCGGCTCGGGGTCACATTGGATGACGGGCATCGGTTGATGCTCAACGGGCGCGCGCTGCCACCCGCCGACCAGCGGCTGGGCCTGAGTACGGGCGCGGCCATCGGCATTGGTGTGGCCGTGGTGCTGGTCGCAGGGGTCATTGCCGTTGCGGCTGACCCGCCACTCAACGACCTGTTTGAGCCACGCAACTAACCGCCGCAGCTATCCGCCGCAGCTATCCGCCGACGTCGAAACCGGCGGCCCTCGCTTCGGCAATGGTGTCGGCCGCACTCTGGCGCGGGTGATCCCCCGCCAGCGTGCACCAACGCGCGGCTTCGTCAGCGAAAATCTCTGCCTCGATGGCAAAGCTGTCAGCTGCTGAAAACAGCCCCGCCAGAAAGCTGCGATTGCCGGTGGGCAGAAATTTGAACCACAAATTACTGCCGCATTGGCGGCAAAAGGCCCGTTCCGCCCAGCTGCTGGACCGATAGACGGCGACATGCTCCTCACCGCCGAGGGTGAAATCCGCGCCGCTCAGCCCGGCATAAAAGGCTCCGCCCCAGCGGCGGCACATGGCGCATTGGCAAATTTCCACCTGCGATTTCGGCTGTTCTAGCGTGACCGTGACCGCCCCGCACAGACAATGCCCCTCGATCGGACCGTTGCTCGCTGCCGCATCATCACCGTGGCTGGAGTCATCCTGTACCATCGCCGCTCTCCATCACCTGCCGCACCGGGTGGGCGCGCGGCACCGGACCAAAGCGTCTTAGCGTGCGTCGTGCAACCCCGCGATGATGGCATCGACCATCGGGTCGATGACACGCGCCGCGATGGCACGATCAGCGGGGCGTTGCACTGCCACCTGCGCTACCATGGCATTGATCAAGCGGGCCGCCAATGCGGGCCGGGCAATCGCAATATCGCCCGCCGCCGCCGCCTCGCTGATCAGCGCTTCGAACAGGTCGAGGCTCAGTTCATTTTCAATGTCCATGACCCGTTTCAGCCCGAGCGCGGCCGGGCCGATGTCGAACAGGATGCGCGCGACATCAGGATTGCCGATTTCGTCGAGCCACGCCGCGCAAGACCGTTTCAGCCGGTCGATAGGGCCGAGCGCGGCATCGACGCGGGCAATGGCGCGGCGGATGGCACCATGCGATTCGGTGCGATAAATCGCTTCGACGATGTCGGCCTTTCCGGCAAAGTGATGGTAGAGCGCGCCCTTGCTCAGCCCGGTCTGCGCCAGCACCGCCGCGGTGGTAGCCGCCTCCAGTCCCCTGTCCAGCAGCGCGGCACGAAATGCCCCCAGTAAAATGTCTCGGGTCGTGTCGGATCGCTGCTGTTGGCTCGGCATCGGGTGGCTTTACATCAAAGGTTGCGTGCTGTAAAACAAACCGACGGTCGGTTTATTAGATGCACGAGAGGAGAATATCGGTGCACGCCTACGAAACCTGTCTCAACACCATGTTGGCGGTTTGGAATACCACCGACACCGACAAACAGCGCCAGATGGTGGATGATGCGCTCGAACAAAATGTCCATTTTGTTGATCCCAACCACAATATCATCGGTCGTGCGGCCTTCCTTGACATGGTAGCAGAGGTGCAGGCGCGCATTCCCGGCGCAACCTACAGCCGCGCCAGCGCCATCGACATACAGCATAATTTTTGCCGTTATCACTGGACGATCGATTTTGGCGGAAAGCGGCTGGTCGACGGCTTTGACGTGACAGAGGTCAATGATTCGGGCCGGATCGTCAAGGTGATCGGCTTTTTCGGGCTGCTGAGCCCCGAAACCGCTTAACGCGTCAGCGCTACCAGCGCAGCGGTCTGATCCTCGGCCAGCTGCGCCACGCGTGCCTGCTGCGCCGCAAATTGTGCGGTCGCGGCAGCATCACCTGCCGCAAGCTGTTCCAGCGTGAGCCGATCCAGTTCGGCAAGTGCGACCATGGTTGGTCCGCGCGCTGCCTCCATCCGCGACAACGCGACTTCGGCCGCTGCCCAGGCTTCGCTGCCGGTCGCAGCGCCCCGTCCGGCCAGCACGACCGCCCGCCCGGCCGCCAGTTCGGAGAGGAAGGCGCTGTGCCCCGCATCCGCATCGCGCCCCAACGCAGCGACAGCCTCCATCACCGTCGCGCTGACGACAGCCGGGGTAGGCACGCTGGTTGGTTGCGGCGGGACGACCGCGACCTGACGCTCGATCGGCCGCCGCGCGAGCGAAGGATAGGCCGACATGTCGGGGGTCGCACAACCGGCCAGTCCGCACGCCATCACGACAAGTGCCGGGGCGAGGGTGCGGAAAGATAGTGGCCGGTGCATCGACGATGCATTATTGCGCCATCTCACAGGTGGCAAGCCTGCGCATCGCCACGCCAATTGGCGCCAGTGAAAAGGGGCAAAGTCCCGCCTTTTGCGTTGACAGTTCGGGGACTCAGCGCTAGTGGCGCGGTCTTTCCCGCAGGGCGGCGTTGCAGGCTGGGGCTTTTGCTCCGTCGCTTGGCTTGTCGGCCGCTGCGGAAACACGCATATTTTTTGTGAAGGTAGTAACAGTCATGTTCGCAATCGTGCGCACCGGCGGCAAGCAGTATCGGGTCGCTGCCGGAGACAAGATCACCGTTGAAAAACTGCCCGGCGTGGTGGGTGACAGCGTCGAGCTGTCCGACGTGCTGCTGGCCGGCGATGGCGGTGAGCTCAAGCCGACCGCGGGTCTTACCGTGGCGGCGGAAATTGTCGCGCAGGGTCGCGGTGAAAAGGTGATCGTCTTTAAGAAAAAGCGTCGCCACAATTATCGTCGTCGTAACGGCCACCGTCAGTCGCTGACCTTGCTCAAGATCACGGCGATCGGCGCTGCTGAGAAAAAGGCAAAGCCGGTCAAGGCCGCCAGCGATGACGCCGCCCCGGCAGAAAAGGCCGCGCCGAAAAAGGCTGCGCCCAAGAAAGCCGCCCCGAAGAAGGATGCCGCCGCGTAACGCGCGCGTCCTCACCGCAACAGATTATTCAGGAGACGTTCCATGGCACATAAAAAAGCAGGCGGTTCTTCGCGCAATGGTCGCGATTCAGCCGGCCGGCGCCTTGGCGTAAAGAAATTCGGCGGCCAGGAAGTGGTCGGCGGCAACATCATTGTGCGTCAGCGCGGGACCAAAGTGTATCCGGGCGTCAATGTCGGCATGGGCAAGGATCACACCCTGTTTGCCACCGCCGATGGCCGCGTGCGATTCCACGATGGCAAGCTGCGCCGCAAATATGTGTCGGTCGACACCATGCCACTCGCGGCCGAATAACCGGACAACCAGTGAAGGGGTTGTCCAACCGGATGACCCCCCAAAGTCCATCGCCGACGGCACAGCCGCAACGATGGATGAAAAAAAAGAGGGAGACGGGTCATCCCCGCCTCCCTTTTGTGCATTTGGGCCCGCAGCATCGGGTCCGCCGCCAAAATGGAACGGATCATCGTCTCCCTCGACACCAGTGTCGTGATACTGTCACCTTCGGGCGGCAGGGGCGCGGCAAGACAAAGGAGAGAAGACCATGTTTGTGCGGACCGAAAGGCTGCTGATCCGGCCCGGTTTCATAGAGGACGCACCGGCGCTCGCCGCCGGAATCGGCGACCTCGCCGTCGCTCGCAATCTGGCGTCAGTGCCTTCGCCCTATTCGCTGGATGACGCCGCAGCCTTTCTGTCGGGGGAGGTCAGGCCAAACGAGTTGTCCGGGCTCATCTTCATGCGCACCGGCGACGCACCGCGGCTTGCGGGCGGCATTGGCCTCAACCCCGTCACCGCTGACCAGCATGACTGGGGCACCGGCCCGGCGATGGAGCTGGGATATTGGATCGCGCGGCCCTTTTGGGGGCTGGGCATTGCCACCGAAGCGGGCCGCGCCATGGTCGCCCATGCCCGGGCACGGGGCATCAGCCGCATCGTGGCCGGCCATTTCGCCGACAATCCGGCGTCGGGCAAGGTGTTGCGAAAGCTCGGCTTCAAGCCAATGGGCCGGACCACACAGCGCCATTCGACAGGGCGCGGCGGCAACGTCACCTGTATCCTGTTCGACAGCGATGACGGCGAGTGCGACGTATCGTCGGGCACCGATATGCCGGCGCTTGCCGACTTTATCTATCCCGACAGCGGCCCCTTTCGCAGTGAGGAGCGACGGCTGGCGGCGTGACGCTGCCGGTCGTCCGCACGGCCGGCGGCGGCCCGCGCTAGCGTTTTGCCCCGCGCGGGCGGGCATAGACATTGACCGGGTCAGGCTCCAGCACCGCCTGACCGATCACCGCAAAGCCCAGTTTGGCCGCCACCCGTTCGGACGCGATGTGGCCGGGGTTGATGATACAGCGCACCTCGGCATCGGACAGCGTCCGGTCGGCCCAGGCCAGCGCCGCGGCCATCACCTCGCTCGCGACACCCTTACCCCACCAGTCGGGTGCAATCGACCATCCTGCCTCGGGAAAGCCACGCAGCTGCTCGACGCCGCGATCAAGCCAGAACAGCCCGCCACTGCCGATGAACCGGTCGCTGTCTCGCTCGGCAAACACCCACTGGCCATAGCCCATCGCCGCCCACATTCCCGACATGCTGAGAAATTTGAGCCAGCTTTCGCTGCGGGGACGCGGCTTGCCGCTGATGAATCGGGTGACGCGCTCGTCCGCCCACATGGCGGCATAGGCCTCGAAATCCTCATAGCGCGACGGGCGCAGGCGGAACCGCGCCGTATCGATGACCGGAATGTCGCGCATCTTCCCCCTCCCTCGCCATATGGGCAACGCCACCGGACTGTGGCATAGCGCCCGTCCTGTCGCGCCACCAGAGGCGAGCGTAGAGAGAAATTTGAAAATCATGGCCCTGACCCGTCGTCGCCTGTCCCATGCCGCATCCCGCCAGTTGGCGCTCGATGCGGCGCGCGATCTGTTGATAGAGGCGGGACCGCAGGCTGTGACGCTCAAGGCCGTGGCATCACGCATCGGCCGCACCCACGCCAATCTGCTCCACCATTTCGGCACGGCGGCGGACCTGCAACGGGCGCTGGCCAGCCACATCACCGAAAATGTCTGCGACGAAATTGCGGAAAAAATGGCGGCGGCACCGCCCGGTGACCGCAACGTCCGCGAAATCGTCGATCTGGCCTTTGACGCGTTCGGCAATGGCGGTGCTGGGGCGCTGGCGACATGGATGTTGATGACCGGCAATGACAAGGCGCTCGACCCGATTGTCGAGGTCATTCACGAATTGATCGACGACATGGCGCCCGACGCGCACGAACGTCAGTTGATGCACGAAGACACGTTGGCGCTGGTGCTCATGGCGCTGGGGGATTCGCTGATGGGCGAACCGATGGCTGCCGCGCTCGGCCTGCCGCGCGACAGCGGGCGCGCGCTCGCTTGCGAACTCGTCGAGGGGCGTATCGCCGCATTTTGGAAAGCGCAGGGCGGCAAACCGGCCTGATCAGCCCCTCTGACATCGGCTGCGCTGGCCTTCTGTCGCCCCCATGGCTATGGGGCGGCATGCATTTTCTCGATCAGGCAAAGATTTTCATCCGTTCCGGCGCGGGCGGCGGCGGTGCCGTATCGTTCCGGCGCGAAAAATATGTCGAATATGGCGGGCCGGACGGCGGCAATGGCGGCAAGGGCGGCGACATCATTTTCGAAGCCGTGCCCGGCCTCAATACGCTGATCGATTTTCGCTATACCCAGCATTTCAAGGCGGAACGCGGCCATGGCGGCGCGGGCAAGGACCGCACCGGTGCCGGTGGTGACGACCTCATCATCTCGGTGCCCATCGGCACGCAGATCCTGGCGGATGATGAGGAGCGCAGCCTGATTGCCGACCTCACGGTGGAGGGCCAACGCATCACCCTGTTGCGCGGCGGCGATGGCGGGCGCGGCAACGCCAGTTACAAATCGTCGACCAACCGCGCCCCGCGCCAGCATGGAACCGGCTGGCCGGGGGAAGAAATGTGGGTGTGGCTCAGGCTCAAACTGCTCGCCGATGCCGGGCTCGTCGGCCTGCCGAATGCCGGTAAATCCACCTTTATCAATCAGGTGACCAATGCCCAGGCAAAGGTCGGAGCCTATGCCTTTACGACGACGCGGCCGCAGCTCGGCGTTGTCCGGCACAAGGGTCATGAATTTGTCGTCGCCGACATTCCCGGCCTGATCGAAGGGGCGGCGGAGGGAGCGGGGATCGGCGACCGGTTCCTGGGCCACATCGAACGCTGCCGCGTCCTCCTCCATCTTGTCGACGCCAATGATGCCGACGTCGCAACCAGCTATCGCATCGTTCGCGATGAGCTCGACGCCTATGGCGCGGGCCTCACCGACAAGCCGGTCGTCGTCGCCCTCAACAAGATCGACACGCTGGACGACGAACTCATCGCCGCCTTGTCCGCAGAGCTGGAGGAGGCGAGCGGGCACGACGTCATCTGTATCAGCGGCGCCAGCGGTATCGGCGTTGACTGGGCGCTCGACAAATTGCTCGAGGCAATCGGTCCGAAACCCGGCCCCGTGGCCGCCGACGACGATGGCGAAGACGCGATTGAGTGGTCGCCAGTTTGACGTGCTACGCGAACGACTTTCTCGCCCGACCATGATCAACGCCTGCTAAGCCCAAGGCCCGTCGGATGTCGAATTGATCTGCTAACGACGGCCTGACAGCCTGCATACACAAATTTCTCAGGGTGGTTTCCATCTCTCGCGCCAAGTCTTGCGTCAAGCCTGCGCCAGCCCAACTCCCCAGTGTTGAGCGATCAACGAACTCGCCAAACCTACTGGCCCGTTCCGCAAGCGCATCGCCTAGAGACAGCCTATTTGCTTCGACCGAGCCACGTGTCCCTCCGAACAAATGGGCGAGCGAGCCGGGCATTTGACTGCGCACCGCATCGAGCCGTATGCCCT
>CAZAWL010000087.1:0-8195 GCA_964488705.1 uncultured Sphingopyxis sp. | reverse complement strand
AGGCTGGCGGGGTCGGGTGCCGACAAATCCCTGAGCCAGCCGATAAAGGGCTGGTGCCGCATTTCGACCGTCAGCATCAGGCATTTATACAGCGCGTAGAATATCGGAATCTGGATCAGGATGGGCAGGCAACCGGCCAGCGGATTGACCTTTTCCGTCTTGTAAAGGTTCATCATCTCTTGCTGCAGGCGCGGTTTATCCTCCGCATATTTTTCCTGCAGCGCCTTCAGCTTGGGTTGCAGCACGCGCATCTGCGCCATGCTGGTGAACTGTTTCTGGGCGATGGGGAACATCAGCAGGCGGATGATCAGCGTCAGCGCCATGATGGCAAAACCGAAATTGCCGATCATGCGGAATAACCAGTCGAGCAGATAAAATATCGGCTTGGCAATCGCGCCGAACCAGCCCCAGTCGGTGGCCCGGTCGAACAGCGGGATGCCCGCCTCGGTATAATCGTCGAGCAGGCTGGTTTCCTTGGCTCCGGCGAAAATGCGGCTTTGCGTCGTCCGGCTCGCACCCGCTGCCAGCACCGTTTCATTGGCGGCATAGTCCGCCTGATAGAGGCCCCCTGCGGCGCGACGGAAACTGGTCGTGACATTGCTGTCCTGCGCCGGGATGATCGCGCCCAGCCAGAAATGGTCGGTAAAGCCGACCCACCCACCACGCGTCGCGGTGTTCAGCGTCGCGTTCGGCGCCTCGTCAATATCGTCGTTGTTGAACCAGGCGGCGCTGTCGTTGAATACGCCCATGGCGCCGGTGTTGATCGTCCAAGTGTCGGGGTCGGGCGACGTGCCCTTGCGGGTCAGAAACGCATAGGGACGGACCGCTACCGGTGCCGCGCCGCTATTGGTCACGCGCTGCGCGATGCTGAACATATAATTGGCATCGACGCTGATCGTGATGGTGAACGTCTGGCCCGCGCCATTGTCATGGGTCAGCGTGACCGGCGTCGTCGGGGTCAGCCGTGCGCCGGCCGGTGCCGTCCACACCGTGTCGGCGGTGGGCGCGGCGAGTCCGGTTCCGCTCCAGCCCACGCCGGCAAAATAGGGCGCGTTGGTGCCGCCCGGGGCAAACAGCCGCACCGGCGGCGCGTCGCGGGCGATCGTCTGTTTATAATCGACCAGCACCAGGTCATCGATGCGCGCGCCGGTGAGGTTGATCGAACCGGCGATGCGTGGCGTTTCGATGGGGATGCGGGTGGATGCCGCCAGCGCCCTTGCCACCGGTATCGGCCCCGTGGCCGCTGCCGGGGCTGCCGCCGCGGTGGGGGGGCCTCCTGCGGGCGCAGGCGCGGGGACCGTGCCGGGAGCGGCCGGGGCCGCCGCCGGGGTCGCTGCCGGGCCGGTTGCGGTTGCGCCGGGCTGTGTCGGCAGGAAATAGTCGGTGACATAGGGCCAACCGAACAAAATCAGCGCAGCCAGCAATGTGGCAAGAATGATGTTGCGTTTGTCTTCCACGTTGTGTGCGTCTTTCACTCTACCGTTCGGGCCCTTTGCCGTTCCGGCTCTTGTCAGTCGGGGACGGGGTCATGGCCGTGTCCGCCCCAGGGTTGGCAGCGCATTAGCCGCTTAGTCGCCAACCATCCACCCTTGATCGCGCCATGGCGTTCGATCGCAGTAATGGCATAGGCGGAACAGGACGGGGTATATCGACAGGTCGGCGGCAGAATCCGTGACGGGCCCCATTGCCAGAGGCGTGCGACGCCGATCATCAGTCTGCCTATCATGCCCCTGTCATGTGCCTTCGCTCATCTGCCTTGTGTCAAGCGCCGTCGTGCCGCTGCGCCAGGCGACGGGGCACCTTGGCCAGCGCCTTGGACAAATCGGTTGCCAACTGTCGATAATCAAGGGTCACGGCATCGGCACGGGCAATCAGTACATGGTCCGCCCCCGCCGTCGCGGCATCGGGAAACTGGTCACGCACCAGCGCGCGCAAGCGTCGCTTGGCACGGTTGCGGATGACGGCGCCGCCCAGTTTCTTTGTTGCGGTAATGCCGAAACCGGCGGTTGCGTCGCCATCCTGTCGCGGATGGACCAACAGGACAAAGGCCGGCATCGGTACGCGCACGCCCCCGTTCGCAGCCAGAAACTGCGACCTTTTGGTCATGCGGCGGATCGAAATAGGCACGGCGCTCGCCGCGCCGTCCCGGTTCGTGTCAGGCAGACAGGACTTTGCGGCCACGGGCGCGGCGGGCACGAATCACAGCGCGGCCACCAACGGTCGCCATGCGCGCACGGAAACCGTGGCGGCGGGCGCGGACAAGGTTGCTCGGCTGGAATGTACGCTTCATGATAATGCTTTCTCGTGCGAATCTAAATGAAAAGGGCCGCCAATCGCAGCGGCGGCCTATCAATGGTCGGGCGGCTAGGGGATTCGGCGGCAAAAGTCAATCGCGGGGGTTCGCAGGCTAGCCGCTGACCCGTGCCAGCCCCAGCATAGCCATGTCGGTCGCGCTCAACATCCGAACGTCGTTGAAATCGGCACTGTTTGTCAGCGCGTAAAATGCGCGTGCGGCGCGAGCATCCATCCCCATCTCGCGATAATAGGACAGATATTCGGCGTGGACGGGGTCGTCGGCGGGAAAGTCGCGGGCCTGCATCCCGTCCTCGTCCTGCCAGCTATGCACGCCGAACTCGGCGGTGCGACCTGCGGTGCGCTCCACCCCCGCGAGGAACAGGTCGACCGCGCCCGACCGCACCGATCCGCCGCTGGGCACATGGGTGGATAGCCCCGCGCGGCGCACGGCCCGGGCCAGGATGTGATTGGCCGCCTCATCCACCGATCCCGGACATTCGACCATCACCAACCGCCGGACCTGGGGGTGGGCGGCCAACAGTGCAGCAAACTGGGCGGGCGACCTGGAATCGACCGTGCCGATCATCTCCACCGTATCTGTGCTGATCAGGTGAAACGGGCCATAGCTGGCGATCGGCGCACGGCTGGGCGCAATGTCCGCGACCTGCTCGTCATGGAGGGTGATGTCGGCATAGCGGCTGGATGTTCCTGTCCCGAGTGCCGCAACGCCGTCATCACCCTGTTCGTCGGTAGCGGCCGTATCGACCACTTCCCACACTGTTTCGCTGTCGGTCAGCTGGCTGTCTTCGCTGGCGAGGCCCGCCGTTTCGAAGGCGAAATGGCCCTGCGCGACCGCAGTCGACGGCGCCATCAACCCCAGCAGCAGCAGGAGCGAGAGGCGGCGCGATCCGCCGAACGATAGAATTTGCCCCAACGTCATGGTCCGGGACTAGAGCTGGAGAGTTTACCGCCGGTGCAACAGTGCCGGTGAGGGCACCGTTAACCATGACGCGATGCAGATTTCCTCTCGACTCCGGCCATGGCACATGCCACCACCAGCCAGAGGAACAAAGAGGGGACATCTGGCGTGGTCGCCATTGCCGCAACGACCGCATATCTGGGGCTGGAGGCGCTGCCGGTGGAGGTGCAGTGTCAGCTCGCGCCCGGGCTGCCCGCCTTCATCATCGTCGGCCTGCCGGACAAGGCAGTGGCGGAAAGCCGCGAACGGGTGCGCGCAGCGATTGCCGCCATCGGCCTGTCGCTGCCGCCAAAACGCATCACCATCAATTTGTCGCCCGCCGACCTGCCCAAGGAAGGATCGCATTTTGACCTGCCGATCGCGCTGGCGTTGCTCGGGGCGATGGGGTTGGTCGATGCGGAAACGCTCGCATCCTATGTCATTGTCGGCGAGCTGGGTCTCGACGGGCGGATTGCCGCGTCGCCGGGCGTGCTGCTGGCGGCGCTGCATGCCGGCTCGCGCGAGCTGGGGTTGATCTGCCCCGCCGCACAGGGGCCGGAGGCGGCATGGGCCGGCAATGTGGAGGTGATCGCCGCACCCGACCTCCTCGCATTGCTCAACCAGCTGGGGCGGAGCGCGCAGATCCCGCCGCCGCAACCCGCGAGCGCCGACCCGCCGGTGCGCGCGGCCGATCTGGCACAGGTCAAGGGTCAGGACGTTGCGCGCCGTGCACTCGAAATCGCGGCGGCCGGCGGACATAATCTGTTGATGGTCGGCCCGCCCGGTGCTGGCAAGTCGCTATTGGCATCGTGCCTGCCGGGCATCTTGCCCGACCTGACACCGGCCGAGGCACTCGAAGTGTCGATGGTGGCGTCGGTTGCCGGGACGCTGGACGGTGGCCGCCTCGTACGCACCCGCCCGTTCCGCAGCCCGCACCACAGCGCATCGATGCCCGCGCTGGTCGGCGGTGGTCTGCGCGTTCGCCCGGGGGAGGTCAGCATGGCGCATCTCGGCGTCCTGTTCCTCGACGAGCTACCCGAATTTCAGCGGGCTGTGCTCGACAGTTTGCGCCAGCCGCTGGAAAGTGGGTCGGTTTCGGTGGCCCGCGCCAATGCCCATGTCACTTTCCCTGCCCGCGTTCAGCTGGTGGCGGCGATGAACCCCTGTCGCTGTGGCCATCTCGGCGATGCGGCGCTGGCCTGTTCGCGCGCGCCGCGCTGTGCGGCGGATTATCAGGCCCGCGTATCCGGCCCGCTGCTCGACCGCATCGACCTGTCGGTGGATGTCGAAGCGGTCAGCGCTGCCGATCTGGTCAGCACGACCCCGTCGGAGGGCAGCGATGCCGTCGCCGCCCGCGTCGCCGCCGCGCGCGCCATCCAGACCGGGCGTTATGCCGGAACGGGCGTGCGCACCAATGCGGAGGCGGATGGGGAGGCACTGGCCGCCCATGCCACCGCCGATGCGGCGGGACAGGCGCTGCTGGCACAGGCGGCAGCGGCGTTGCGGCTGAGTGCGCGCGGCTATACGCGGGTGCAGCGGGTGGCGCGGACCATCGCCGACCTCGCCGGTGCGGAACAGGTCGGGCGCATCCACATCGCCGAAGCGCTGAGTTATCGGCGGCGTGCGCCGGCCAATTGACCCTAGACCAGCGTCAGTTCGCTGCCGAGCTTGAGCACGGTGCCACCACCGATGACGTCAATATCATAGGCCGGGTTGGCGGCGCTGCCGTTGCGGACGATGCGGCTGCCCTTGATGGTGCGTTCGACGCGGGTGTCATGCCGCGCCGTGACCAGCCCGTGTACCTCGCCGCGCAACCATCGCCAGCGGACGAGGTCGCCCGGTTCAAACAGGCCGGGATGTCGTGTCAGCTGCCGACCGAAGCGGGCTTTTCGCTGACCAGTTCGAGCGGCGTCTTGGCCGATGCCTGACCGCCACGACGGTGGCTGAACCGCCCGTCGACCTGGCTGCCCTGTTCGATGGACAGATTGTCATAGGTGACGTCGCCGGTAATGCGCGCGGTGGCGTGGATGACGAGGTCCTTTGCGGCGATCGACCCTTCGACCGTTCCCGCCAGCTTGGCGCTTTCCGCGACAATCGCGCCCTTGATGACGCTGTCCTGCCCCTGCACGAGGTTGGCACAGGTGAGGTCGCCTTCGATCCTGCCATCGACATGGAGGTCGACGCTGGCCGCGACATTGCCGGTGACGACAACGTCGGCGCCCAAAATCGAAAAGGTCGTGTGGCGCGCGCCGGTCGCCATTCTAGCGGGCTGCGACACGGGCACGGACTCGCTGGCCGACGTCGGCTTGGACTTCGAGAACATCGGGATTCGCCTCCAGAAAGCGGCGGGGGTTCACCGCATTGCCATTCACGCGCACTTCAAAATGCAGATGGGTTCCCGTCGATCGCCCCGTCGAGCCCATGCGGGCGATCAACTGGCCCGGTGTCACCACATCCCCCAACCGCGCGACATAACCGGACAGGTGGGCATAGCGGGTGATGATGCCATGACCATGGTCGACCTCGACCGTATTGCCATAACCCGACTGTCGACCGACAAAGCTGATGCGGCCGGCGGCGGCGGCGCGGATGGCGCTGCCATGACCGCCCTTGAAATCCAGCCCGGCGTGCATCGCGCCCGCGCCAGTGAACGGGTCGCGGCGATAGCCAAAGCCCGACGACAGGTTCATGCCATCGGCGGGCAGGGTGGACGGGATGGAGATGACCAGCCCCTCAAGCAGCTGCATCCGGTCAAATGCGGACGCCAGCCGGCGAAAGGCGGGGTCGCGCGGCACGGCGGTGCGGCGGCGGGTGTCGGGGATGAAGGGGCCACCCTGGTTGGCGGTGCTGCCGGGCCGGATGCCGACCGAGCGCAGCGCCGCTTCGGCGCGGGCGCTGCGGCTATCGATCAGCGCGGTCAGCCGCAGCACCAGACGCTGCTGGCGGTCGCTGATGGCGTCGAGTGCGCTGATTTCGTCGCTGGCGGCAGTCTCGGCCTCACCGGTCGGAGCCGCGTCATCGGCGGCAGCGGCGGATGCTTCGGCGCCCAGTCCATCGAGCACCGATTCGAAATAATTCTGGCGGGCGGCCAGCGCCGCGACGCTGGTTTCGACCTCGTCCTTTTCCGCGGCGAGCCGGGCTTCGGCAGTGGCGACGGCGGCGGCGCGCGCTGCCACGTCGCTGCGGTACCAGCTGTCATAGACCTGGCTGGCGAGCATATAGAGGGTAAAGGCCGCCCACGCCGCCAGCGCCGCCAAAATGGCGATTGCGACGCGACGCTGCACCGTCGCGCTCAGCTTCAGAAAGCGGACTTCGCCGCTCGTTCTGATAAAAATTTCATGGTCGCGAAACACCGCTTTCCACATGTTGGAAAGCGCGGTCCAGCGCTGCGATACCGACACCTTGGGCGATCCCCGTTTTTTTCGATGCCGCGCCATAGCAGCGTCATCGGGGGAGTCGAATCGAGTCACGCGCAACCGTGACGAGTCGAAGCAACCGCACGACGAAGTGCTGAATCACCTGCATCCGCCCTGTCCAGCGCTGGTCAACGCGGCGCGAATCGCCCCTGATCCTCTGTGCAAACCAGCGGTTGAACCGCGCGTCACAAACGGGCAGGATAGCGTCGTTGGTGGCGGCACGGCAGCGATCGTCTTGTATGGGGGCTGGCCACTGGAACGAGGGAGGCATTTATGGATTGGATGTTGATGGCATGGCGCAAATATGCCGATTTTTCGGGTCGCGCCCGCCGCATGGAATATTGGATGTTTCAGCTGGGCGTCGTCGTCGCCTATGTCGCCATCCTGATCGTCACGGGGATTTTGGGCGCGATCAGCGAAACGCTCGCCTATATCGGCGGCGCTGCCTATGTCGCGCTGGCTCTGGGCGCTTTTGTACCATCGCTCGCGGTCGGCGTGCGGCGTCTGCATGACCAGGATAAATCCGGCTGGTTCATGCTGCTGGGCTTGGTCCCCATTGCCAATATCGTCCTTCTGGTCTTCATGTTCCTCGAAGGGACAAAGGGGACCAACCAATATGGGCCGGACCCCAAGGGCGGGGATGCCTCGACCTTCAGCTGATCGGTCGGGCAGTGCCAATATGACGGGGCGGCGGCCAACCGGCTTGCCGCCCTGTTCATACAGAATTGACTTTATCGCACTATCCTTGGGGGCATGAGCGACATGACCGTGCCCCGATCAACCCCTGCCGACGATGGCGCCACGGCGCCCGCTATGGCTGCCGAACGACCGCGCTCGGCGGTGTCAACGGGTGTCGGTGTGGCCGGTATGGCCGGCCTCGTCGGCTGGTTTTTCCTCGCCCGCCACTATGGCATGGACGGGCCCGACAGCGCGATGATGAGCGTCGTCCTCTGCGGCGTCGCCATGATTATCTGGTCGCTCGCGGTCGACCGGGTGCACCGCAACCCGTCGACCGGCATTGACTGGTCGATGCGCCGCGACTGGGCAGAGGTGAACGCGATCAGCCCGGTCAAGATTGCCGGCCTGTGGGCCACCTGGGCGATCATCGGCTTCGCCTATTGCGTGTTCCGTTATTACTGGTCCGGCCAATATGCGTTTTCGATGATGGTGCTGGGCAAAACCGCCATCCCGCTGCTGGTCCTGTCCATCCCCTATGTCCTGTGGCTCGACCGGCGGCTGGTGGAGCCGCGCGACGGCGCCTGGCACTTTGGCCACTGGCTGCTGGGGGGCGAGGATTATGACGTCGACATGATCTGGAAGCATTGGCGGGCATGGGTCGTAAAGGCCTTTTTCCTCGCCTTCATGCTCTCCATCGTCGTCGGCAACTTTGTGCCGATCGTGCTGCGGCCGTGGGATGTGGTGTTCCGCAATCCTGCCGAATTCGCTGCCTTCATGGCGGCCGCGACCTATCTGGTCGACGTTCATTGCGCGACGGTTGGCTAGGTCCTGACGATGCGACCGCTCGA
>CAZAWL010000086.1:0-8247 GCA_964488705.1 uncultured Sphingopyxis sp. | reverse complement strand
ACAACGAGCCGGATTTACATGCGCCCTGGATGTACACCCTGCTCGGCCAGCCCTTTGGCGACCAGACGTCGATCCTCAGCCAGTGGGCGGCTGCAAAGGGCGATGCGCCGGCGATCAGCGATGATCACGGCACGATCAGCTGGGCAGAGCTGGATGCGCGGCTCGACCGGATTGCAGCGGCGCTGCAGCGTGATGGCCTCTCGCAGGGTCAGGCGGTGGCGATCATCGGCACGACATCGATTGCCTATGCGCTCGTCTATCTCGCTGCGATCCGCGCCGGTGGCTGTGCCGCGCCGCTGACCACCAGCGCGACGCCAGCGCAGCTTGCGGCGATGATGCAGGATTGCGGGGCGATGCATGTGTTTGTCGACGCGGCAAAGGCGGCGGAGCTGGCGGGCCACGCTCTGCCGCCGCTCAAACGGGTGATGCTCGACCAGCCGCTGGGTGATGCGCCGTCGCTGGACGCGTGGATGGCGCCGGCCGGTGCCGCGCCGCGCCGGACGGTTCCGGCGGAGGGCGACCCGTTCAACATCATCTATTCCTCCGGAACCACGGGCACACCCAAAGGCATCGTCCATAGCCACGTCATGCGCTGGCGTCAGGGGTCCGGTGGGGCCAAGCCGATTTACGGGCCGGACAGCCGCTCCATCCTGTCGACACCGCTTTATTCCAACACCACATTGGCGGTGTTTCTGCCGACGTTGTTGTGGGGCGGACATGTCCGGCTGATGGGCAAATTCGACGCGGGCCGCTGGCTTGCGCTGGCGCAGGACATGCGCGCCACCCACACCATGCTAGTGCCGGTCCAATATCAGCGGCTGTTGCGCCACGCGGATTTCGACGTGACCGACCTCAGCGCCATGCAGCTGAAATTCTGTACCAGCGCGCCATTTTCGGCAGAGTTGAAAGCGGAGGCGGTGCGGCGCTTCCCCGGCGGTCTCATCGAAATATACAGCATGACCGAAGGGGGCGTCGTCTGCCTCCTCTATGCGCACAAGGACACCGACAAACTGCACACGGTCGGCCAACCGCTGCCCGGACATGAATTGATCGTGCTGGGTGACGATGACCGGCCGTTACCGCCGGGCAGCAAGGGAATCATCTGCGGGCGATCGCCGACGATGATGTCGGGCTATCGCAATCAACCGGGCAAGACGCGCGAAATGGAGTGGCGCGACAGCGACGGCAATTTGTGGCTCAAGACCGGCGACGTCGGCATTGTCGATGCCGACGGATTCGTCGAAATCGTCGGCCGTGCAAAGGACATGATCATCTCTGGCGGGTTCAACATCTATCCGGCCGACCTCGAGGCGGAACTGATGATGGAGGCCGGCGTCGCCGAAGCCGCGGTGGTTGGCATGCCGTCCGAACAATGGGGGGAAACACCGGTCGGTTTCGTGGCGGCCGCGCCGGGCGCCGCGATCGACACGGCCGCGATTCTTTCCAGCGTCAATGCCCGGCTGGGCAAGACGCAGCGGCTGTCTGCGCTTTACCAGATTGATGAAATGCCGCGCAGCCACATCGGAAAGCTGCTGAAAACCGAGCTGCGGGACCGTCTGCCGGAACGGGCCGCATCATGAACCTGCGCTAACGGTACAATTCAGACTCGCGACAATGCGTCGCTGCTAGACCCCGAATCGTGGAGCCACCCCTTCTTTCCGGCTCCCGATACAAGAGGAGTTAAGCAAATGGCGAACATCATCGCGCACACCGCAAAGGCAGCGATTGGTACGCTGCTTGCCGGATCCATGCTGGCCACAGCCGTTCCGGCGTCAGCGCAGCATCGCGGTCATCATGGCCGCTATCATGACGGCATCAGCGCTGGCGAGGTGATCGCCGGGGCCATTGTCATCGGCGGCCTCGCTGCCATTTTGAGCAGCGGCAATAATGGCCGCTATGATCGCGGCGACCGCGATTACAACCGCTATGACCGCAATTATGACGGTTATGACTGGAACCGCTTTGGCGGATCGCGCGAGGCCATCGAGCGCTGTGTGCGGGCGGTGGAGCGGCGCGGCGGTCGGCGTGACGACATTGATGTCCAGCGCATCACCGGCGTCGACCGGATCCGCGCCGGCTATCGCATCACCGGTAATGTCGCGGTCGACTATAACGACCGTGGGCGTGGCGGCCGCTACGACCGGTATGACCGGAACGACCGGTACGACCGGTACGACCGGGGACGTTATGACGATCGCGGACGCTTTTCGTGCACCGTGCGCTACGGTCGGGTCGATGATGTCGACTTGCGCGGAATCTGACCGCCACTGACATGGCGTCAGTGTGAAATCGGGCCGTCGGTGGCGACACCGGCGGCCCTTTTCGTTCGCGGCGGGTTCGCCAGTCCCTTTCTTTTTGGCGCTGCCTTGCCTATCGCGCCGCGATGACGATTCAGCCCTCGGCCTCCATCCTCATCATCGATTTCGGCTCTCAGGTGACCCAGCTCATCGCCCGCCGTGTGCGCGAGGCGGGGGTCTATAGCGAAATCGCACCGTTCAACAGCGCCGAGGCGGCGTTTCGCAGGATGCAGCCCAAGGGTGTGATCCTGTCGGGTGGCCCGGCCTCCGTCACCGACGAAGGCAGTCCGCGTGCGCCCGATATCGTGTTGGACAGCGGCCTGCCGATCCTCGCCATCTGCTATGGCCAGCAGTGCCTGTGCACCCAGTTGGGCGGCACGGTGGAGGGCGGTCATGCCGCCGAATTCGGTCGTGCGGATGTCGAAATCCACAAATCCAGTCCGCTATTCGACGGCTTTTGGGAGGTGGGTCAGAAATATCCGGTCTGGATGAGTCATGGCGACCGGGTCACGCGGGCGCCCGATGGTTTCGAGGTGATCGGTACCAGCCCCAATGCGCCCTTTGCGATCTGCGTCGACGAGGCGCGGCGATACTATACCACGATGTTCCATCCCGAAGTGGTGCACACCCCCGATGGCGCAAAGCTGATCGGCAATTTCGTCCACAATATCTGCGGTCTGGCGGGCGACTGGACGATGGCCGAATTTCGCGCGACCAAAATTGCCGATATCCGGGCACAGGTCGGCGCGGGCCGGGTGATTTGCGGGTTGAGCGGCGGTGTGGATTCATCGGTCGCCGCTATTCTGATTCACGAGGCCGTGGGCAGCCAGTTGACCTGCGTCTTTGTCGACCATGGCCTGTTGCGGATGAATGAACGCGATCAGGTGGAACGGCTGTTCCGTGACCATTACAACATCCCGCTCGTCGTCGTCGATGCGCAGGCCCGCTTTATGGCGGGGCTCGCGGGTGTCACCGACCCGGAGAAAAAGCGCAAATTCATCGGCGCCGAATTCATCAATGTGTTTGAGGAGGAGGCGAGAAAGATCGGCGGGGCGGATTTCCTCGCGCAGGGCACGCTCTACCCCGACGTGATCGAAAGCGTCAGTTTCACCGGCGGCCCCTCCGTGACGATCAAAAGCCACCATAATGTCGGGGGTCTGCCCGAACGCATGAACATGCAGCTGGTCGAGCCGCTGCGTGAATTGTTCAAGGATGAAGTGCGCGCGCTGGGCCGCGAATTGGGCCTGAACGACGCCTTTGTCGGCCGCCACCCTTTTCCCGGCCCCGGCCTGGCCATCCGTATCCCGGGCGAAGTAACCAGCGAACGCTGCGACATATTGCGCCTCGCCGACGCGATCTACCTCGAGGAAATCCGTGCCGCAGGACTGTATGATGCCATCTGGCAGGCCTTTGCCGTGCTCCTCCCGGTGCGGACCGTCGGCGTGATGGGCGACCACCGCACCTATGACAGCGTCTGCGCACTGCGCGCCGTCACCAGTACCGATGGCATGACGGCCGACATTTATCCGTTCGATGCCGCCTTTCTGGCGCGCGTGGCGACACGCATCGTCAATGAGGTGAAAGGCATCAACCGGGTTGTCTATGATTATACCTCGAAGCCGCCCGGAACAATCGAGTGGGAATAGGCGCAGGGGAAAACCCGCTTGATCTTTTGCGCCCATACGGGAAGGGACATGGGCGGGAGAATGCGAATGTCCATCCTGCATGATGAGGATCAGCTGGCGATAGCGGACGCGGCGCGGCGCGTCCTTGCCGCGCGGGCTGACAAGCAGCGATTGCTGGCGCTGTTGGAACAGGTTGGCGGCTATGACCGCGAATTCTGGAACACCGTTGTTGAACAGGGTTGGACCGCGCTCGCGGTGCCGGAGGAGCAGGGCGGCCTCGGCCTCGGCCTTGTCGAACTCGGGCTGGTGGCACAGGCGACCGGCGCCGCAACGGCGGGCGCCCCGTTTCTGACCGGCGGCTATGGCGTGACGTGCGCGCTGGCAGCCTGCGCCGATACGGGGCTGGCCGCGCAATGGCTGCCACGACTGGCGAGTGGGGAGGCGCGCGGCGCCGTCGCGTTCGGGGAAGGGAACGGCATCTTGCCCGCCACGCCCGCAACGCGATTTGCCGATGGCGCACTGACCGGCACCAAAGATGCGGTCCCGGGCGGGCTCGACGCCGATGTCGCGCTGATCTGGGCTAATGGCGGCGACGCGCCGGTACTGGCGCTCGCGGACCTGTCCGGCGTCGGACGCCGCGCCGTGCCCAGCTTTGACAATAGCCGACTCTATGCCGACATGGACTTTGCCAACAGCCCGGCGGTGGCCTTGGCACATGGCGAAGCGGCCCGCCACCTGGCGCTTGACCTGTTGGGGCGCATGGCGGTGGTCACCGCGCACGAACAGATTGGCGGGGCGGAGGCGCTGCTCGCCATCGCACGCGATTATGCGTTGACGCGCAAGGCGTTTGGCCAACCCATCGGCGCGTTCCAGTCGGTCAAGCACCGCATCGCGGAACTGTACGGGCTGGTCGAAATAGCGCGTGCGAATGCCATTCATGCTGCGGCGCGATGCGGACAGCCGGATTTTCTGGGTGCCGCGGCCGATGCCCGGCTAAGCGCGACCGAAGCTTATGACACGGCGGCGCGCGACTGCATCCAGATTCATGGCGGCATTGGCGTCACCTGGGAACAGGGGCTGCACCTGCATATGCGGCGTGCCCGCAGCCTCGCCATCGAACAGGGCAATATGCTGTTTTGGGAGGATCTGTTGGTCGAACAACTGACGGGGGCAGCGGCATGACCGACCTTGACACCTATCGGCTCAATGCCCGGGCCTGGCTGGAATCGATGGTGCCCCAATTTGGCCGTGACGCGCGCCGGGGCCTGTCGGTGGAGGATGATCTGGCGCTGGGTCGCCGGTTCATGGCGGCGCGGCACGATGCCGGATATGCCGGTATCAACTGGCCGGTCGAGATGGGCGGACAGGGCCTCTCCCACCTCCATAAAATTGCCTATGATGGCGAGGAAATGCAGTTTGGCATGCCCAGCGGCTATTTCGGCATCTCGCTGGGTATGCCGGTGCCGGTGCTGATGCGGTTCGGGCAGGGTGAGGCCGGCGAACATCATGCCTGGGTCAAGGAACGGGTGGTCAAGGCGCTGCGCGGCGAGGAAATCTGGTGCCAGCTCTTTTCGGAACCATCGGGCGGGTCGGACCTCGCGGCGCTGCGCACCAAAGCGGAACCCGATGGCAATGGCTGGCGCATGACCGGCCAGAAAATATGGACGAGCTGGGCGCAATATTGCGACTATG
Source organism: uncultured Sphingopyxis sp. (assembly GCA_964488705.1). GTDB lineage: Bacteria > Pseudomonadota > Alphaproteobacteria > Sphingomonadales > Sphingomonadaceae > Sphingopyxis. Next base: position 2,633 of record CAZAWL010000086.1, on the reverse strand, counting down.
GCGTCATCGTCGTGCGGACCGACCCCAGTGTCGAAAAGCATAAGGGGCTGACCTATTTCTGGGTCGATATGAAGGCACCCGGCGTCGATGTCCGCCCGATAAAACTGGCTGGCGGCGACAGTCATGTGAACGAGGTCTTTTTCGACGACGTGCGGCTGGAGGATTCGCAGCGTATGGGTCCCGTCGGCGGCGGCTTTGGGGTCGCGCTCGCGACGCTGATGATCGAACGCTATATCGCGACCGACAGCGCCGGGTTCGGTCCGCATCTCGATGTCTTTGTCGACCTGGTGCGCGGGCTCGAAATCAATGGCCGTCCAGCCCTCAGCGACGGTCGCATCCGTTCGGCCATCGCCCGCAACCATGCGCTGCGCAGCGGGCTCGATTCGATCACGCGTCGTGCCTGGGCGATGATGCAGGCGGGAATGCAGCCGGGGCCGGAGGGCAGCCTGCAAAAACTGTTCGCGGTGCGCAGCCGCCAGAAATTGTCCGAACTGGCGCTCGATCTGCAGGGCCAGGCCGGCCTCGGCTTTGACCCCGATGCCTTTGTGAAGGAAGATTGGGGAACGTCATGGCTCAATGCTCCCACCGGCCGGATAGCCGGCGGATCGGATGAGGTGTTGCTGAACACCATTGCCGAAAAGGTGCTGGGCCTGCCCCAGGACCATCGCCCGGACAAGGGCGTGCCATTCAACCAGATTCCTGCCTGAGGAGCCCGACCATGCCCGACGCCTATATCATCGATGCTGTCCGTACCCCGCGCGGGGTAGGCAAACCCGGCAAGGGCGCGCTGTCGCACCTGCACCCGCAACATCTGGCGGCGACGGTGCTGGCCGCGATCCGCGACCGTAACCACCTCGATACCGCGACCGTCGACGACATCGTCTGGTCGACGTCGAGCCAGAATGGCAAGCAGGGCGGCGACCTCGGCCGGATGGCGGCGCTGTCCGCCGGCTATGACATCAGGGCGTCGGGCACGACGCTCGACCGGTTTTGCGGTGGCGGCATCAGTTCGGTCAATTTCGCCGCCGCCAGCGTGATGAGCGGGATGGAAGATTGCGTGATCGCCGGCGGCACGGAGATGATGAGCTATACCAGTGCCTTTGCCGCCGAACAGGCGAATGCGGGCCTGCCGCCGCGCCTGATGGGCTCGGGTCACGAAGCGCTCGACGAACTGCATCCTCAATCGCACCAGGGCGTGTGCGGTGACGCGATCGCGACGATCGAGGGGATTGACCGCACCGCGCTCGACGCGCTCGCGCTGGTCAGCCAGCAACGTGCCGACCGCGCGATCAGAGAAGGGCGCTTTGCGAAGTCGGTGGTGCCCGTGCTCAACCCCGACGGCAGCGTCGCGCTCGACCATGAGGAGTTTCCGCGGCCCGAAACCACCGCTGAGGGGCTGGCGGCGCTCAAACCGAGTTTCGCCGGACTGGCCGATTTCGACATTGGCGGCACAACCTTTCGCAAACAGATCAACCGGCGTTATCCCGACCTTGAAATCCAGCATTTCCATCATGCGGGGAACAGTTCGGGCGTGGTTGACGGTGCTGCGGCGATTCTGCTCGCGTCAAAGGACTATGCCGACAAGCATGGGCTGACACCGCGGGCGCGCATTGTCGCCTATGCCAACGTCGGTGATGACCCCACGCTGATGTTGAACGCACCGGTTCCCGCCGCGAAAAAGGTGCTGGCCAAGGCCGGGCTGACCAAGGACGACATCGATGTGTGGGAGATCAACGAGGCCTTTGCCGTCGTTGCCGAAAAATTCATCCGCGACCTCGACATGCCGCGCGACAAGGTGAACATCAATGGCGGCGCAATGGCACTGGGGCACCCGATCGGCGCAACCGGGTCGATCCTGATCGGCACCGCGCTTGACGAGCTTGAACGTTCGGGCGGCCGTTATGCGCTGGTTACCATGTGCGCGGCGGGCGGCATGGCCCCCGCGATCATCATCGAACGGCTGTAAATGCCTGCGTCCAAAGCTATCGAGCGACTATGCGGCTACTGACCTTCAAGGGCTTTGCCGGCGTCCGCATTCAGGCGACCGTCCAGGGGGAGGATGATGCGCCGCCGGTGCTCATCATCCATGGCGCTGCACAGACCAGCGCGGCATGGGCGAATGTCGCGGCGGCGTTGGAGCTTGCCGGTCGCAAGGTCGTGTCGCTCGACCTGCGCGGTCACGGTGCCAGCGAATGGCCCAGCGACGGGCGGTATGACATTGATGCACTGGTTGACGACATAAAGGCGGCGCTCGCGCAGATGCTGGTGCGCCCGGTGATTCTGGCCGGTGACCTTGGCGGCGCGCTCGCAGCCATCGCACTGGGTGAGGAAGGCGTGCATCTGGCAGCAGGGCTGGTGCTGGTGGAATCGGCTGCGCGGCTCAACCTGTCGGACGCGCGGACGCTGGGCGACGCGCTGCGCGCTGCCGGTATCGAACGTGTCTCGCCGGATTGGGACCCGCGTGTGCTCGATGGTCTACGGCTCGCGGGTCTGGCCGACCGGTTGGATGCGGCGCTGCCGCGGCTGGCGCTGCCGGTGCTCAGCGTAACCGGCGGCGATAGTGCGCTGCCCGACGTGGCGGGACGGCTCGCAGCGGTGCCGGGCATCGAACATGCGGCGATGGACGGCCCGGT
>CAZAWL010000085.1:0-8259 GCA_964488705.1 uncultured Sphingopyxis sp. | reverse complement strand
GAAGCGGTGCGAACGAGGCCGGTGCCATCGCAATGCGGGCACGGGCGGGTCGACGCCTCGAGCACGCCGGTGCGCAGCCGCTGGCGGCTCATTTCCATCAGGCCAAAGCCCGAAATGCGCCCGACCTGAATCCGCGCACGGTCGTTTTTCAGCGCGTCGCGCATGGCGCGTTCGACCTTGCGCACATGGCTGCCGACATCCATGTCGATAAAGTCGATCACCACCAGCCCGGCCATGTCGCGCAGCCGCAATTGGCGGGCGATTTCATAGGCCGCTTCGAGGTTGGTGTTGAGCGCGGTCTGCTCGATATTATGTTCGCGCGTCGACCGGCCGGAGTTGATGTCGATCGACACCAGCGCTTCGGTCGGATTGATGACGAGGTAGCCGCCGGATTTGAGCGGAACCACCGGCTGATACATCGCGGCGAGCTGATCTTCGGCGCCATATCGCTGGAACAGCGGCACGGCATCGGCATAATGTTTCACCCGCCGTGCGTGGCTGGGCATCAACAGCTTCATGAAATCCTTGGCGGCGCGATAGCCTTCATCGCCCTCGACCGCGACTTCCTCTATGTTGCTGTTATAGATGTCGCGAATGGCGCGTTTGATGAGGTCGCTGTCGCTGTGGATCAGGGCGGGTGCCTCGCTCTTGAGCGTGCGTTCGCGGATTTCATCCCACAAGCGTGCCAGATAATCGAAATCGCGTTTGATTTCGGTCTTGGTGCGCTCCAGCCCGGCGGTCCGGACGATGCAGCCCATGGTGGCCGGCAGACCCAGTTCGTCGATGATGGATTTGAGCCGCTTGCGGTCCGAACCGTTCGAAATCTTGCGGCTGATGCCGCCGCCATGGCTGCTGTTAGGCATCAGCACGCAATAGCGCCCGGCGAGGCTGAGATAGGATGTCAGCGCGGCCCCTTTGTTGCCGCGTTCTTCCTTGACCACCTGGACCAACAGCACCTGTCGGCGGCGGATGACGTCCTGAATCTTGTACCGGCGATGCAGCGACCGGCGGAAATCGGGCGCATCGTCGCTGCGGTCCTGGTTATTGCGATCCTGCCCGTTGCGCTTTCCGCGGCGGCGGCCACGGGCGCGGCGGTCACGCTGGTGCGTGGCGTCGCTGCTTTCCTCGTCGGAATCACCGCCTTCGCGATCACCATGATCGTCCGCATCATCGTCATCGTCGCGGTCGTCGTCATGGTGCAGATCGGCGTCGGCGTCATCATGCTCGCCATCGTCACCCAGCGGTTCGGGCGGGCGGACATCCTCCACTTCGCCTTCGAGCGATTCGATTTCCTCTTCGGCGCGCAACGCGGCCTGAGCGGACGCATACTCCGCCTCTTCGCGCAGCAAAGCTTCGCGGTCTTCCTTGGGGATCTGATAATAATCGGGGTGGATTTCGCTAAAGGCGAGGAACCCGTGGCGGTTGCCGCCATATTCGACGAACGCCGCCTGTAGCGACGGTTCGACGCGAGTAACCTTTGCGAGATAGATGTTGCCCTTTATCTGCTTGTGTTCAGCAGATTCGAAATCAAATTCCTCGATGCGGTTCCCTTTGACGACGGCGACCCGGGTTTCCTCCCGGTGCCGCGCGTCGATCAACATGCGCGTGGTCATTTATTATACTCCAGACGCGGCTGCGCCGGTGCGGGGCACCGGCGGCGACGTCATCTATTGGTGGCGGTGGCGGCGCAGCGCGCCGGGATTCACCGGTCCGTTGGGTTGAATGAGGGATGGCGCAGGCACGGGGTGCAGCGCCATGGTGGGATGGACGTTGGCCGGACAATGCGCCACGGTTGCCCCATGCGTCGGCCCCGGCGGGGCGATCGCAAAAAATGGGCATCATGGACATGCGGCGTCAACCTGGTGGCGATCGGTGCGGCAAACCGGTATCAGTCTGGCCCCGATCAATAATCATCGTCCCGCCGACCCGTCGGCATCGCCTTTGGCAGCGGGTTAGCGCGGTGCTAGCACCGCCCATGCTGTTCGGCAACCGTTCCGACCGAAAATGAATCGGGCGAATCGGGATTTACGCGTCAGCGGCCCGCAAACGGATGGATAACGGCATTTAACGCCCCATCTTTAAGCGCCGCACAATTGCGCCATTCCTCACCTGAAACATGGTGCCAAAACAAGGCTGACAAGACGTTAACCCGCTTTCTTGCGGCGTGGTTTGGATGTGCGGGGGCAATCCTTTGACCATCAAGTGCGGTCTCCGCCTAGCCATAACGGCGGCAGGGCGCATCCCATTAAGCCGGACGCACGGGGGCGTTATGAATAGCTGGACCAAATCGATCATATCGCGGCATAAGCGCGGCGTGCTTGGACTGTTCGTCATTCTGCTCTCGGCATTTGGCATGACGCCCGCATTTGCGGGAACGCTGGAACGTGTTGAAATGGACGGCACCAATATGGTGCTGCATTTCACCGGCCCCGGCGGCGAGGCGTCCGGCTTTGTGCTCGATGGGCCGCAGCGCGTGGCGATCGACGTGGCGGGCCTGGAACCGGGCGGCCCGGTTGCCGCGACCAATGAACGGATTACCCGCGTGCGGCAGGGGCGGCTGGCCGGCCTCGGCCTGCGCATCGTCGTCGACCTGGCGCAGCCGACCGTTGTCAATGGCCTCAGCTATTCGGAGGACGGGCGCAGCCTGACCATCGCGCTGGGCCCAGTCGGAGCCGAAGAATTTGCCGCCGCAGCGCGGGCCGGCGCCCGCACCATCGCATCGCCCATCGGCGGTTCGCCGACCCTGGCCATGGCGCGCCAACCGCAGCGCCGCTATGAAGTGTCGGTGCCGATCGGCACCGCACGGGCGGGCTTGGCACTGCCGGCTGTTGTCGGCGCCGGCGATGCGTCGCTGCCGCTGGTCGTTATCGACGCGGGCCATGGCGGACACGACCCCGGTGCGATTTCGCCTGACGGGCGCTTTCGCGAGGAAGAAGTGACGCTGGCCATCGCGCGGCGCGTGCGCGACGCGCTGGTGGCATCGGGCCGCGTACGGGTTGCGCTGACGCGCGATGCCGACCGTTTCCTCGTGCTGGAGGAACGCTATGGCATCGCCCGTCGCCTTAATGCCGACCTGTTCATATCGATTCATGCCGACGCCGCGGAAAATCCGGATGCGACCGGCGCGTCCATCTATACATTGTCCGAAGTCGCGTCCGACCGCGAAGCGTCGCGCCTGGCCGCGCGCGAAAACCGCGCCAACATCCTCAACGGCGTCGATTTGGGCGGCACCAACGATGATGTGCGCTCGATCCTGATCGACCTTGCGCAACGCGAGACAATGAACCTGTCGTCCGATTTTGCACGCACGTTGCAGCGCACCGGCGGCAACGACATCCCGTTCCGCACCGCATCGCACCGCTTTGCGGGCTTTGTCGTGCTCAAGGCGCCCGATATGCCGTCTGTCCTGCTTGAAACCGGCTTTATCACCAACGCCTCCGACGCGGCGCGGATCACCAGTGCGACCGGACAGGATGCGATCGCCCGCGGTATCCGCCAGGCGGTCCTGACCCATTTCGCCCGCCGCATCGAAAATGCCCGCGCGGCGACGGCACCGGCCACGGCTGCGCGCTGAGGCTTCGGCGGCATAGCTGCCGCCCCGTTTCCCGCTCCAATCCGTCAGGGCGCAAAGCCTCTGGCAGCGGGGCTATTTCATGCTAAAGCGCTCGGCTATGACCGACGCTGACCTCCCCGCGACCGACGACGGCGCCACCGCGCAATCGGTGACGCGGATGCGTCTGCGCCGGGAAACACCCGGTGTTGCGGCCCAGATTGGCCAGTCGATGGTCGAAATCGGCGGGATTATCCGCCAATTTTTCGCTGACCGATGGCACAAGCGCTGGTTCCGTTGGGTCTCGTTGCTCGGCGGGGTCGGGCTGATCGGCTTTGTGGCGCTGTGGGTGACGATCCTGCGCGGTCTGCCCGATGCCAATCAACTGCTCAGTTACCAACCCGCACTGCCGACCATCGTGCGCGACGTGTCGGGTATGCCGACCCACAGTTTCGCCCGCGACCGGCGCGTCCAGCTGACCTATGAAGAGTTTCCGCCGCTGTTGGTGCGCGCCTTCATGGCGGCGGAGGACCGGACATTCTTTACCCATAGCGGCGTCGACATCCCCGGCATCATTGGCGCGGTTGGCGATTATGTGTCGAAAATCGGGTCGGGGGACCGTGCCCGTGGCGGGTCGACCATTACCCAGCAGGTCGCAAAGAATATCCTGCTCGGCGACGAATATTCGATCATGCGCAAATTGCGGGAAATGGTGCTCGCCATCCGCATCGAAGGCGTGCTCGAAAAAGAGCAGATCATGGAACTCTATTTGAACGAGATTCCTTTGGGCCGCCAATCCTTTGGCGTACAGGCCGCCGCCCGCGCCTATTTCGACAAGGATGTCGGCGAGCTGGCGCTACATGAAATGGCGTTTCTGGCGGTGCTGCCAAAGGCGCCCGAACGCTATGGCCGCCGCGGCGAGGAACGCGCGGCTATCAATCGCCGCAACTATGTCCTCAATGAAATGCTGCGTGCGGGCTGGATAACACCGGCGCAAAGGGCGGCGGCGGCGGCGATGCCGCTCGGCCTCGCCAGCGGCCGCGGCTCCCAATTCCAGTCGGTCGGCGGCTATTATATGGAGGAGGTGCGCCGCGAACTGGTCGACCGGTACGGCGAAAATCCGGAGGATGGGCCGCACAGCGTCTATGGCGGCGGCCTGTGGGTGCGCACCGCCTATGATGGCACGCTTCAGGCGACGGCGGAACACGCAATGCGCGCGGCCATGCTGCGCTATCACGGCAATCGCGGCTGGGCGGGGCCGGCGGGCCGCATCGTGCTGGACGAAAACTGGGCTGGTGCCCTGCGATCCACCTTTATCACCGTCAGTTATGAGGATTGGCGCGTTGCCGTGGTGCTGGAAAAGTCGGCAGGCGCGGCGCAGATCGGCTTTGCCAACGGCGAAACCGGCACATTGCCGGCCGGCGCGGCGGCGATGGCGGCGCGCGGCGGCGGTACCGCCTTTGCCGCGATGCGTCCGGGCGACATCATCCTCGTCAAACCGACGGGCGGGTCCGGCTATGCGCTGCGCACCGTCCCCGGCATTTCCGGCGGGTTCATCGCGCAGAGCCCGTCGTCTGGTCGCGTTTTTGCGATGCAGGGCGGGTTTGATTCCAACCTGTCGCCATTTAACCGCGCGATGCAGGCGCAACGTCAACCGGGGTCGACCATCAAACCCTTTGTCTACGCGACCGCGCTCGACAATGGCATGACGCCGTCCACCATCATCGTCGACGGCAGTTTTTGTGTCGACCAGACGGCGGCGCTGGGGCGCAAATGTTTCCGCAACTCCGGCGGCGGCGCGGCCGGTCCGCAAACGATGCGCTGGGGTCTGGAACAGTCGCGCAACCTGATGACGGTTCGCACCGCCAGCACGGTCGGCATGACCAATGTCGTCAACACGTTCCGGACAATGGGTATCGGCGAATATCCCCCCTACCTCGCCTTTGCGCTGGGCGCAGGCGAAACCACGGTGGCCAAAATCACCAACGCCTATGCGATGCTCGTCAATCATGGGCGATCATTGACGCCGCGGCTCATCGACTATGTGCAGGACCGTAACGGCCGGGTGATCTTTCCTGAACGCTGGCGTCCTTGCCAGGGCTGCAATGCCGCCGACTGGGACGGACGACCGATGCCACGCTTTGCCCCGTCGGGCCGTCAGCTGATGGACCCGATGACCGCCTATCAGGTCGTCCATATGCTGGAAGGGGTGATCCAGCGCGGCACCGCGACGATGCTGCGCGACCTGAACCGGCCGCTGTTCGGCAAGACCGGGACCACCACCGGGCCGACCGATGTCTGGTTCGTCGGCGGGACACCGCAATGGGTGGCGGGCATGTATCTGGGCTATGACCAGCCGCGCAACCTGGGTGGCGGTGCCTTTGGCGGCACCATGGCGGCCCCGATATTCAAGGAATTTGCTCGCGTGGCGACGCGTGGTCAGCCGGCATTGCCCTTTGTCGCACCCGAAGGGATACGGATGGTCCGCATCGAACGCCGCTCCGGCCAGCGCGTCTATGGTGCCTGGCCCGGCACGGGTTTTGATTCGCCGGTCATCTGGGAAGCGTTCAAGCCCGCAACCGAACCGCGCCGCACCGTGCGGTCTGACGAAATTGCGCCGCCGCGCGCGGCCACGACAGCCGCCCCGGCCGCGGCGCGCCCGGCACAACGCAACCGCGACAATGAATTCCTCGAACGACAGGGTGGTGGCGGCATTTACTGACGCTGCGGATGCGCTTTGCCGATTGCCGCCTCTCGACAGCGGCATCCGGCCCGCCTAATTGCGCGATCAATCGTCATAGCGATGCGGTGAAGGAGCCAGTTGGATAATGCGTGCAGATGCCGAAAACGAAGTTGGGCGCATCGATGCCGCATTGGCGCTGGTCAAACAGGCGCTGAACTGGGACCAGGCGCTGCGCCGCCTTGATGAACTCAATGCGCGGGTGGAGGACCCTACGCTTTGGGACAACCCCAAAGCAGCGGAGGAGGTGATGCGCGAACGTCGCCGCCTCGACGGTGCCATTTCCACCGTGCGCGACATTGCTGCCGAAAAGGACGGCACGGTCGAGCTGATCGAGCTGGCGGAGATGGAAGGGGACAGCGCGCTCGCCGACGAAGCGGTCGCCAGCCTCGTCGCACTGGCTGACCGGGCCGATAAGGACAAGGTGCAGGCGCTGCTGTCTGGTGAGGCGGACGGTAACGACACCTATATCGAAATTCATGCCGGCGCCGGCGGGACGGAGAGCCAGGACTGGGCGGAAATGCTGCAACGCATGTATGCCCGCTGGGCCGAACAGCGCGGTTACAAGGTCGATCTGGTCGAATATCAGGCGGGTGAAGCGGCCGGCATCAAGTCAGCGACCCTGCTGGTAAAGGGCGAAAATGCCTATGGCTATGCCAAGACCGAAAGCGGTGTGCACCGGTTGGTGCGCATTTCCCCCTATGACAGTTCGGCGCGTCGCCACACCAGTTTTTCCAGCGTCTGGGTCTATCCGGTCATCGACGACAATATCGATATCGAAATCAACGAAGGCGATTTGAAGATCGATACCTATCGGGCGTCGGGTGCGGGCGGACAGCATGTCAACACGACCGACAGCGCGGTGCGCATCACCCATATTCCCACGGGGATCGTCGTCGCCAGCCAGAATGACCGTAGTCAACACAAGAACCGGGCGACCGCGATGGGGATGCTGAAGGCGCGGATGTATGAGGCGGAATTGCGGCGGCGCGAAGAGGCGGCGTCGGGCGAATATCAGGCAAAGACAGAGATTGGCTGGGGCCACCAGATCCGTTCCTATGTCCTGCAACCCTATCAGATGGTGAAGGATTTGCGCACCGGGGTGACGTCGCCCACGCCCGATGACGTGCTCGACGGCGACCTCGACCAGTTTATCGCCGCCGCCCTGGCGCAGCGCGTGACAGGAGAGGCCGTGGCGGTGGAGGATGTCGACTGATGCATCGCGTGCGCCCCGCCCTGCTGGTGGTGCTGGCCGTGATGCTGCCCCTGTCACTAGCGGCCTGTGATTCGTTTCAGCGTCCCGAAAGCGCGGAGGAGTTTCCGCGCGCCAACCGGCCGGTGGCGCCGACTGTCTCCACCCGCTGGTCGGATGAGGATGTGCGCGACCGCCTGGGCGAAAGCGAAGATGTGATGAACCGGTCCGACATCCGCCCCGGCATGACGGTGGCGGATATTGGCGCGGGCGACGGCTATTACACGGTGCGCCTGTCCGAACGTGTGGGCCCCGGCGGACGGGTGCTGGCACAGGACATCATGCCCGACGTGATCGAACGGCTGGGCGACCGCATCGCGCGCGAGCGGCTCGAAAATGTGTCGATCCGTCTGGGTGCGGCGGATGATCCGCGCCTGCCCAACAACAGCTTTGACCGCGTGTTGATGGTCCATATGTACCACGAGATAGAGGAACCCTACGCCTTTCTGTGGCGGCTCTGGCCGGCCCTGCGCGGCGGCGGGCAGATCGTGGTGGTCGATGGCAACCGGCCGATTGCCGAACATGGCACGCCGTTGCCGCTGCTCATCTGCGAATTTGAGGCAGTGGGCTATCGCCCCGTCGAATTTGTCGAAAAACCCAATGCCGGCGGCTATCTGGTCCGCTTTGCGCGCGGCGAACGCCGCCCGGCGCCGTCAGAAATCGCGGTGTGCGGGGTGACGCAGTGACGGTGTGCGCCGCGCAACGCGATGTGCACCG
>CAZAWL010000084.1:0-8332 GCA_964488705.1 uncultured Sphingopyxis sp. | reverse complement strand
ACAGCGGCTGTGCATCGCCCGCGCCATCGCCGTGGGACCGGAAGTGATTTTGATGGACGAACCCTGTTCGGCGCTCGACCCCATCGCGACAGCCAAGATCGAGGAACTGATCCACGAACTGCGTGGCCGCTATGCCATCGTCATCGTCACCCACAATATGCAACAGGCGGCCCGCGTGTCGCAACGCACCGCCTTTTTCCATCTGGGCGAGATCGTCGAATATGGCGCCACGACCGACATATTCACCAATCCGCGCGAAGTGCGCACCAAAGATTATATTACGGGCCGCTACGGCTGAGGATGCATGTCATGAACGACCATACAGTCAAAGCATTTGACGATGACCTGAACCGCCTGCGTGGCATGATCTCCGAAATGGGCAGCCGCGCAGCCATCGCCATCGAACAGGCCACATTGGCGCTGGACCGGCGCGACCTTGCGCTGGCCGAGACGATTGTCGCTGACGACAAGCGCATCGATGCGCTGGAGGCCGAGGTCGAAAAGCTGGTGGTCACGACCATCGCGCTGCGCGCGCCGATGGCCGACGATTTGCGGATGATGATTGCGGCGCTGAAAATTGCCGCCGTGCTCGAACGCGTTGGCGACTATGCCAAGAGCATTGCCAAGCGGGTACCGGTGCTGGGCGATCAGCGCGCCATCGACGCGACACCGATGCTGATGTCGATGTCGGAAATCGTGTGCGAGATGTTGCGCGACGTGCTCGCCGCCTATGTCGGCAATGACGCCCCGGCCGCACAAGAGGTCAGCGCCCGCGACAAGCGGGTCGATGATTTTTACAACAGCATCTTTCGCGCCTCCATCACCTACATGATGGAAAACCCCCGCAGCATCAGCGAATCGGCGCACCTGTTGTTCGTCGCCAAGAATCTCGAACGCGCGGGCGATCACGCCACCAACGTCGCCGAGATGGTCTATTACGCCGCGACCGGCCAGCACATGCCCGAGCGTGAAAAAGGCGCCGACCTGGTAGGCGGAGCCTAAGCCGATGGCCCAACCCGACCTCCTGCTCGTCGAAGATGATGTGGCGTTGGCGGATCTGGTCAGCTGGCATTTCAGCCGCGAAGGCTATGCCATCCGCCAAACGGGTAATGGTGAGGAAGCGCTCATCATGGTCCGGGAAAAGCTGCCCGACCTGATATTGCTCGACTGGATGGTCGACGGCATTTCGGGGATCGAGATTTGCCGCCAGCTACGCCGGTCGGTCGACAGCGCGAATGTGCCGATCATCATGATGACGGCGCGCGGCGAAGAGGAAGACCGGGTGCGCGGCCTCACCACCGGCGCCGATGATTATGTGACCAAGCCCTTTTCCCCGCGCGAATTGGTGGCGCGTGCCGCCGCGGTGCTGCGCCGCATGCGCCCGGCGCTGGCGGGTTCCGAACTGACATTTGCCGACATCATCATGGACCCGGTGGCGCACAAGGTACGGCGGGCGGGCGTGACCATCCCGCTCGGTCCGACCGAGTTCCGCCTGCTACGACATTTCATGGAACATCCAGGCTGGGTGTTTTCGCGTGAACGGCTGCTCGACAGCGTCTGGGGTCAGGACAGCGACATCGAATTGCGCACGGTCGATGTGCATATTCGCCGTCTGCGCAAGGCGATCAACCTCGACGGCTTGCCCGACATCATCCGCACCGTGAGGTCGGCGGGCTATGCGCTGGATGACGACCCGAATATTTAGGGTCGTTCGACCTCAGAAATCGACCTGCATCCGCGCCGCAACCACATTAACGTCATAGCCGCGCTGATTGACCGGGTCGGTGGAGAGCGGGTCGGCAAGCGCCGCGAACGGCCCGCCTTCGACCATGACATGGCTGTAGTTGAACAGAAAACGCACATAGTCGACCGGGTACCAGTTTAACCCGAACAGCAGGCTGGTCTGGCTGCCGCCGCGGCCCAGACGCGTATTGAGCGCCGCAAGGCTGTTTGCCCCGGTGGTGAAATCATTGGTCGGGCCAGCCTGGAGCCCGCTGTCATTGAGGTCGAGATGGTCGAGCCGCGCTGCCAGCTGAAACGCGCCTGACCCGCCGCGGTTGAGCGGGTTGCGCACACGCGTGCGGCCCCAAACGCCGGCACGCAAAGTGCGCGTTTCGCCCGTAAGGAAATAGCCGATTTCGGCATAGCCGCCAAAAAAGGACGGGTTGCCGACCGGCACCACCGCCATGTTGGTCCCGCCAAAGCCGTCGAGCCCGGTCGCCGTGTCACCGGCGGCATAGCCACGCGCGCGCAGCCACTGCGCCTCTGCCGCGAAATAGAGGCCGGGCAAACTGCCCGCCGCCTCCAGCCCGATGATCGTATCGCCGCTCGCCGCAAAGCTGCCGGTGTCGACAAAGCGGATCCCGGTCAGCGTTGAGTTCGGTCGTGCCCTATAGCGTGCCAGTTGTCCGGTCGACGGAGCATTGACGCCGGCCGTCGGCGCGCCATTGGCGTTGCTGGCAAAGTCGCGGCGCTGGACGCTTGCGCCAAGGTGCAACCGTCCGCCCAGCGCCTCTGGCTCAAAGGTGACGCGTGCAGCCGCTATGCTGCCGTCATTATCGAATGATCCGTCGATGCTATGGGCCGCAAACAGCCCCGCTTCCACGCGAAGGACATTGGAATCGTTATGCCAGCCAAGCGTGGCACCAAGCCGTCGGGTATTGGAAAATCCGTCATTGAAGGCCGCCCGCTCCAAATATGTGACATAGTTGGAACTGGATATTTGTTCGAGCCCGGTGAGCGATTCGAAATTGCCGATCCTCAACTGACTGTTTTCGGCAAAATCATAGGACAGAAACGCGTCGGCAAAGCTGACGTCGCCATTGGCAAAATCCACCTCCACCTTGTAACCGAAGCCGCCCGGCACGGTCCCCTCGCCGCCCAGCCGGATGCGGCGGACCCGGCTGACAGTGCCCAGATTGCGGGTGGTGGCGGTGATACCCGACGGCGCATCGACATTGCCGACGTCATAATGGATGCGGCCACGCGGCTTGAACGACCAGCCGTTTGATGAGGTAAATTCTGGCGCACCGCGCCACGCGGTCTCGACCACCGGGGCGGAGGGAGCCGGCGCGGGAGTCGGCGCGGGTGCCGGTGCCGGAACGGGGGCCGTCGCCTGTGGAACGGCCGCGTTGAGCCGTGCCTCCATCGCCGCGACCTGCGCACGCAGCGCCTCTATCTGCGCGCGCATCGCCGCCGCCTCATCCGCCGAAATGGCCTGTGCGTGGGCCGGCATTGCAACGAGCGCGGTGCTGGCGACGAGGGCAGCGAGCAAAAATTTCGGCTTCATGTTACGTCCATTGGTCGGTTTGATGACAATCTGATTGCGGCTCTATTGCAGCAATATGACATTGCTGCGGCACTGATATTACAGATTGATGACAGATGCCGCGTAGGCGGCACAGCGGCGAGTCGCAGCGGCGGATGTTGATGCTTGCGATGTGCGTCGCATGGCGTATGGAGTTCTCCCGCTTTACGTTCGCGGCAACCGGCCGCAGCTGATCTAACCATCGGAGTGCCAGCATGACCATCCATTTCGCAGACCGTGTCGCCATTGTCACCGGTGCAGGCGGCGGCATCGGCCGGGCCTATGCGCTCGAACTGGCGCGGCGCGGTGCCAAAGTGGTCGTCAACGATCTGGGCGGCGCGCGCGACGGCACCGGTCACAGCGATGCGGCGCTCAAGGTGGTCGAGGAAATTACCGCCGCTGGCGGCACCGCCATGTCCAACGGCGGCAGCGTCACCGAATATGAGCAGATGGCAGAGATGGTCGCCAAGGCCAAGGAAGCCTGGGGCCGTGTCGACATCCTCATCAACAATGCCGGCATTTTGCGCGACAAGAGCTTTGCCAAGATGGAACCGGCCGATTTCGAACTGGTCGTCAAGGTCCATCTGATCGGCTCCGCCTTTGCCACCAAGGCGGTGTGGGACACGATGCGCGAGCAAAATTATGGCCGCATCCTTATGACATCCTCCTCCACCGGGCTTTATGGCAATTTCGGCCAGGCCAATTATGGTGCAGCCAAGCTGGGACTGGTCGGATTGACCAAGACGCTGGCGATCGAGGGCGCCAAAAACAATATCAAGGTCAACAATATCGCGCCGGTCGCCGCGACCCGCATGACCGAAGATATATTCCCCGAGGCCGCCTTTGCCCTCTTCTCCCCCGAACTGGTGGTGCCGGCATCGCTCTATCTGGTCAGCGACGATGCGCCGACCAACACCACGCTCGGCGCGGGTGCGGGCGCAGTGCATGCGGCCAATGTCACCATGACTCACGGCATCAAACTGGGCGAGGATGAGCGCAACCCCGAAGGCGTTGCCGCGCGCATCGACGAAATTACCGACCGCAGCGGCGAAACCGTACCGCAGACCGGTGGCGAACAATCGATGGGGATCATGACGCTGCTCAACAGCTGAGCGGCGCGCATCGGCGGCAATGACACTGTATTGCATCAGCAATACAGATGTGCTAGTCGCCCTCTCTATGGCTTGCGGGGGCAAGTGAAAGAGGGCTGATGCAATGTACACAGATTCCGACCTGACAGCGGCGGTCGCGGCGGGGGTTATCACCTCCGAAGCGGCGCAGGCGCTGCGCGACCATGCGGCCGCTAGCCGTTCAACCGTAGCCGTCGATGAGGAGCATTTCCGCCTCCTCACCGGGTTCAACGATATTTTCGTTTCGATAGCCGGCGCCATATTGCTGAGCGCCGTCGCGTGGATCGGCCAGAGCATATACCTGCCGCTCGCCGGCCTGTTCGTCGCCGTTACCGCCTGGGGCCTCGCCGAGTTTTTCACGCGGGTGCGGCGCATGGCCCTGCCGTCCATCCTCCTGCTGCTCGCCTTTGTCGGCGGCGTTTTTGCAACGCAGGTTCTGGTCATGGTCCAGCATGGCGAGGCATGGTTCGGGAACAATCCCAACGAACAGCTGATGGCAGCGATTGCCGCGGGCTTCGCGTTGGTCAGCGCGGTTGCCGCCTGGCTGCACTGGCGTCGATTCATGGTGCCGATCACCATGGCGGCGGGTACCGGCGCGGTGGTGGCAACCATCATCGGCCTGATCGTCGCGGCCATTGGCCCCCAAAACCTCTCGCCAGAGGGGATTTTGGCCATGGTCCTGGTTGGCGGCGTCGGCGTGTTCGCGCTGGCCATGCACTGGGACCGCACCGACCGCACCCGTCAGACGCGGCGCAGCGACGTGGCCTTTTGGTTGCACCTGTTGGCGGCACCGATGATCGCCCACCCGTTGTTCGCCCTGTTGGGCGTCACCGAAAATGACGCGATCGGCATCGGCGCGGCGCTGGGTGTCGTTGCGCTCTATCTGGTGTTCGCGGTGGTCGCCCTCGCGATCGACCGGCGCGCGATGCTGGTGTCGGCGCTCGCCTATGTCCTGTTCGCCATGACGCAACTGTTCCGCGAATTTGGCGCGGTCGAACTCAATGTTGCGCTGACGGCGTTGGTCATCGGCTCTTCGCTGTTGCTGCTCTCTGCCTTCTGGCACGGCGCACGCGCCAAGATATTGGCGATGATGCCGCAGGGCGTGCGCGATATGGTACCGGTGCCGGGCATGATCGCACAGTCGGCCTGACCCCGCGCGATCGCTATAAGGGTGAAGGGCGGTCCTGCGGGGCCGCCCTTTGCTGTTCAGCTGACTATTTTCACCAGCCTGCGCTCGATCGGCGCGAGTACTGACGCCAGTTCATGACCGCGCCGCAGCGTCACGCCGCCTTCGCTCATGATTGACCACATGCCCTGACGCATATGCAGCGACGGGTTTTTGATGATACGGATATCGGGCCGCTCCGCTGTGCGGCGAAATGCCGAAAACATCGCCGTTTCGCGACCGAAGTCGATGGCATAATCGCGCCATTCCCCCGCCGCCACCATACGCCCGTACAGGTCGAGAATACGCGTCAGTTCGGCGCGTTGGAAACCGATCTGCAGCGGCGGGCGGGACAGTGGCAGGCGGCTGATCGTCCCCATGCGGCGTTGTGCGCAGCCCGGCCTATGCCTTGCCGTCGGCGGCGCTGATCGGGGTTGCACCCTCCCCCCGTGCATCGCGTTCGGCCATCAACGCGGCGATCCGGCCCTGCATCTCCACCAACTGGCACTGCAACAATTCCAGTTTTTGTGTCTGCGGATCGAACCCGTCGCAGCATGGCGTGCCATAGGGGGTGAAGGCACGGACATATTCACTGGCGTCGACCAGCATCGGTTTGGCCGGAATGCCGACCATCACCGCGCCCGGCATCACATCCTTTGTCACGACCGCATTGGCCCCGACACGGGCGCGTTCGCCAACGGTGATCGGCCCCAATATCTGGGCGCCCGAACCGACAATGACCCCGTTCGCCAGCGTCGGGTGGCGTTTGCCGGCGACGCCATTGGCCGGGTCCGTCCCGCCCAGCGTCACGCATTGGTAGAGGGTGACGTCGTCCCCAATTTCGGCTGTTTCGCCGATGACGGTAAAGCCATGGTCGATGAACAGGTGCCGGCCGATCTTTGCGCCGGGGTGGATGTCGATACCGGTCAGAAAGCGCGAGATATGATTGACCAGCCGCGCCAGAAAAAACAGCTCTGCCTCAAACAGCCAGTGCGCCACGCGATGCCAGGCAAGCGCCCACAGGCCGGGGTAGAGGAGGATTTCCCAGTGCGAACGCGGTGCGGGGTCGCGTGCCTTGATGGAAGCCAGATAGTCAGTCAGCGACTTGAGCATGCGATCAACCCTTGTACCTTTTGGCCTTGTACCTTTTGGCCTTGTACCTTTTGGCCTTGTACCTCGTGCCCCGATATTTCCTGCCCTTGTGCCCGGGCCTGGCAAAACTTTGCCACCTTTCGTGACAAAGACCAAGCCGGTTTCACGCGGGCGGCCACTGCACATTGGGGGCCGACAGCGCGTTGACAAGCGGTGTTTAATCGACAACTCCGATATCAGACGACTTTTTTAGGCAGATTATCGATCATGCAAACCTATCTGCCGACATTGAAACAGCTGCAATATCTCGTCGCGCTGCACGCGCAGGGGCATTTCGGCCGGGCCGCAGAGGCGTGTTTCGTGACCCAGTCGACGCTGTCAGCGGGAATCCGCGAACTGGAATCGCTGTTGGGCATGATGCTGGTCGAGCGCACCCGCCGTGTCGTGCGCTTTACACCGCTGGGGGAGCGCATTGTCGAGCGCGCCCACCGCGTGCTGCGCGAAGCGGAGGAGCTGGCGGAGCTGGCGGCCGCAGCGGGAACGCCCCTGTCAGGCGAATTGCGGATGAGCGTCATCCCCACCATCGCGCCCTTTCTGTTGCCGCGCCTGCTGCCGCATCTGCGCAGCGAGCGTCCAGAGCTGAAATTGTTCCTGCGCGAAGAAACCAGCCAGTCGGCGTGCGACAGCCTGCACCACGGACAGGTGGATTGTGTGCTGCTGGCTCTTCCCTACCCATGCGGGGACATCGACCAGATGCGGTTGTTTGAGGATACGCTGTTGCTCGCCATGCCCCATGCCGCTGCGACCGCCATGGGCCCGGGGCCGGTGGACCCGGCACAGATCGACGCGGCGCAACTATTATTGCTGGAGGACGGCCACTGCCTGAAGGACCATGCGCTGTCTGCATGCAACCGGCCCGAGCTGCGTGCGGGCGCGCGCATCATGGGCACGTCGCTGCACACGCTCGTGCAAATGGTCGACAACGGGCTCGGCATGACGATGGTGCCGCAAATGGCGATTGACGCGGGTTTGCTGACGCAGACCGCCGTCGATGTCCGCCCGCTGCAATCGGCGCAGGACAGCCGGTCCATCGCGCTGGTATGGCGCCGCAACAGCCCGCGCGAGGAGGAATTCCGGATGCTCGGCGCCATATTACAGCGGCATTGGCAATCGGAACATCGCAGCGACTGACGCGACGCGCCGCGTCAGTCCATATGTTTGAGGCCGACGCGTAGATAATCCCAGCCGGTTATGACGGTGATGATCGCCGCGCCCCAAAGGCTGGCCAGTCCCACCTGTTTGATAAAGGCGAATTGCGGCAGCCCTCCGGCGAGGATCAGCGCGCCCAGCGCCACCAGTTGCAGCGTCGTTTTCCATTTGGCGAGCTGACTGACGGGGACCGAAATACTGAGCCCGGCGAGGAATTCGCGCAGCCCGGACACCGCGATCTCGCGCAGCAGGATGACAAGTGCGGGGATGAGGTGAATGTCGCGGATGGCGCCGGGTTCGTGCCGGGTGCTGACGAGCAACAGGATGACTGCCGCGACCATGATCTTGTCCGCGATCGGATCAAGGAAAATGCCCAGCCGCGACACGGCCCCCTGGGCGCGGGCCAGATAGCCGTCGAAATAGTCGGTG
>CAZAWL010000083.1:0-8437 GCA_964488705.1 uncultured Sphingopyxis sp. | reverse complement strand
TCCCGGCCGCCTATTGCGGGGTTTATGGCCTGAAACCGACCAATGGCGCGGTGAGCGCGGACGGGCTCGCGCTGCTGGAGCCATCGCTCGACTGTATCGGCCCGATCGCGGCATCGCTCGACCTGGTCGAACGGGCGTGGCGCGCCATGGCGGACATCGCCGGTCAGCCGGTGGACGGGTTCCGCTACATGCTGTTGCTCGACGATCTGGCGGGTGTCGCCGTCGCGCCCGCCGTTCGTGCCGCCTATGATGCCGCCATTCGCGCCGTCCCGTTGACGGGGGTTGGATTCGCGCTGGCGGACAGCCTGACCGACATCCGCATGGCCGGACTGGCGTTGGCGGGACGCTGGCTCATCGATGATCTGGGCAGCGCCTATCACCCTGATCAGGACGGCCTGTCGGCGGAGCTGCGCTTCATCCTGTCGGTGTGTGAAAAGGCGCCGCTGCGCCCCGACCTTTTGGCGCGCACGCGCACCGCCTTGCTCGATGAGATCGGAACTGCCGGCGTTCTGATGATGCCGACCGCGCCGCAACCGGCCTTTGCCCATGGCGAGCGGGCGCCGGCCAATCAGGCGGACTTTACCTGCCTTGCCAACATCGCCGGCCTGCCGGCGCTCGCCATCCCCGCCGGGTACAGCGACGACGGACTGCCAGTCGGCATTCAGCTGGTCGGCCCGCCGGGTTCGGAGTTGCGGCTGATCGCGCTGGGGCGTGACGTGGACTCGCGGTTGCAGGCCTATCGTCGGCCGGCATCATTCGGATATTGAAGGGAGAAACCTGATGCGCATCGTCTGTCTGTTCAACCTTAAGGAAGGCGCGAGCGCCGCTGACTATGAAGCCTGGGCGCGTGGCACCGACATACCCGGCGTCAACGCGCTGGGGTCGGTAAAGGGGTTTACGGTCCACCGCGCGACCGGCCTGTTCGGGTCGGATGCGCCGCCGCCCTACGACTATATCGAGGTTATCGACATTCACGGCATGGATGCCTTTGTCGCCGACGTCAGCGACCCCGAATTTCAAAAGGTGGCCGCGGGTTTTGGCGCGTTCACCGATAACCCGACCTTTATCCTGACCGAGGATTTGTGACGATGCGCCGCTTTGTGGGCAAAACCATCGTCGTCACCGGGTCGGGAAAGCAGCGCGGACTCGGTCAGGGCATTTTGCAGCGTTTTGCCGATGAAGGCGCAACCTGTGTCGTTTCCGACCTCGCCATCGACGACGAAGCGCAGGCGGTTGCCGAGGAGCTGCGGGTGCGCGGCGCGACGGTGCACAGCATCGCCTGTGATGTTGCCGACCCGCGGCAGTGCACCGCGCTGGTGGATCAAGCGGTCGCCATCAGCGGCCGGCTCGACATATTCGTCAACAATGCCGGCATCGGCTTTATGATGAAACCGATGCTGGAGGTGGAGCCGCATGATTGGGCAACCGTCATAGCGGTCAACTTGTCCGGTGCCTTTTATTGCACCCAGGCGGCGGCGCGGGCGATGATCGCTGCCGGCAAGGGCGGTCGCATCATCAACATCGCGTCGCAGGCGGCAAAGACGGGCTTTCCGCATCTGCCCGCCTATGTGTCGTCAAAGCATGGCATGGTCGGTTTGACGCGCGCAACAGCGGTTGAGCTGGGCGCGCATGGCATCACGGTCAATGCGGTTTGCCCCAACCATGTGACGACCGGGCTGGGCGCGATGCAAAACGACTATTTCTCGAAACTGCTCGGCTTTGACAGTGTCGAGGCCTATCTCGCCAACATGAGCGCCAAGAACCCGATGGGCCGGCCCGGACTGCCCAGTGACACCGCTGCGGCCTGTGCCTGGCTCGCGAGCGACGACGCCTTTTATGTGACGGGTGAGGCGATCAATGTCTCGGGCGGTGAGGAAATGCACTGATGCAGCAGGAACGGATCGACTGGCCCGATGGGGCAAAGATGGCGCTGTCGCTGGTCGTTAATGTCGAGGAAGGCAGCGAGATGACGGTTGCCCGCGGCGACCGCGGTATGGAACCCGTGGACGAGCTGGGCATCCACATCAAATCGCCGATCCGCAATTATGGCAATGAATCCAACTATCTATATGGTATAAAGGCGGGCGCGCCGCGGGTCGTCAAGCTGCTCAAAGAGTATGACGTCATGGCGAGCTGGACGGTGGCGGCGCTGAGCCTGGAAAATCACCCGCAAATCGCAGAGGCGATCCGCGATCTCGGCCATGAGCCGGTCAGCCATGGCTGGCGTTGGGTCCACCAATTCAAGATGGACGAGCCGCAGGAACGCGCGTTCATCCGCCAGGCGGTGACGAGCATCGAAAAAAGCTGCGGCGTACGCCCCTATGGCTGGCTGTCGCGCTATTTCCATACCGACAATACACGCCGGCTGCTGATCGAAGAGGGCTTTGCCTATCACAAGGACGATTATTCAGGTGTAGAGCCATATTGGGACCGGACGAGCGTGCCGGGGCGACCCATCGCCATCATTCCCTATCAGCTCGACAATAACGACATGAAGATGTGGACGGACCCGGCCATGACCCCCGATCAATGGTTGAGCTATGCCACGCATAATTTCGATCAAATCTACCGTGAAGGGGAGGAGGGGAACCCGCGGATGATGAGCCTGGGCCTCCACCTGCGGATAATCGGACGGCCGGGCCGGATTTGGGCGCTGGAGGCGTTTTTGCGCCATGTGCGAAGCCGCCAGCATGTTTGGGTGACCACGCGCCACGCCATCGCCCAGCATCTCGCAAGCGTCGACCCGGCATGACGCTCCGCCTCGAAACCGACGGCGCCGTTGCGCGCGTGCTGATCGATCGCCCGGACAAGCGCAATGCGTTCAACCAGGCGATGTGGGACGCTCTGCCCAGGCTGCTGGACGATGCCAATGCCGATAACGCGGTTCGCGTCATCATCCTGCAATCGGCGCAGCCCGGGCCATTTTGCGCGGGCGCAGACATCGCCGAATTATTGGCCAACAGCGCTGATGCCCATTGGCGATCGGCCAACCAGCTGTCGATCAATCGGGCCCAGCATGTGCTGGCCCGCATAGCCAAGCCGATGATCGCCTTTGTCGATGGGGATTGTGTCGGCGGCGGCTGCGGGCTGGCGCTGGCCTGTGACATCAGGGTGGCGACGGCACGGGCGCGGTTCGGAATCACCCCTGCCAAACTCGGCCTCGTCTACCCCTTGCATGACACCAAATTGCTGGTCGATCTGGTCGGGCCGGGTCAGGCGAAACGGATGCTGTTCACCGGCCAGCTGCTCGATGCCGAAGAGGCGTTGCGCATCGGTCTGGCGGACATATTGGCCGACCATCCCGACGCCATTGTTGATCAGATTGTCGCCGCATCGCCCGCCAGCTGTGCCGCGATCAAGGGGTTTGTCCGCCGCATCCTCGATGGCCAGGCCGACGATGACGCCGCGACGCTGGAGATATTTGCCGACGCCTTTACCGGACGCGACTTCGCAGAGGGCGCAAAGGCCTTTGTCGAGAAACGAAAGCCGCAATTCGGATGACCGATTTTCTGACCCACGGGCGGATCGTCGGCGGTGTCGTGACGACGCCCGACCTCGACCTCGCTCTTCTCGACTATCGGGACCGGCTGATGATGCCGCTGGTCGACGATAGCCCGCTCGACGCCGGACTGGCGGCAAGCTGGGGATGTCCGGCCAGCGCCGGTGCGCGCGTCGCCACCTTGCAGCCGGCGAGCGGCGCGCACTGTTTTGTCAGGCTCGTCGAACAGCCCGACCATCCCGCCTTCCTCCCGACACGCAGCTATGGCTGGGCCGCCTATGAATTGACGGTGCAGGATGTGTATGGCTGGCCGCAGCGGCTGGCCGGCAGCGGCTTTGACATTGTCGGGCCACCAAAGGCAATCGCCGGATTGCCCTATTTCGTCCCGATGCAGGTCTTGGGGCGCGGGCGGGAGATGCTGTACCTCAACGAGGTACACGACAACACGCCATCGTCGGACCTGCCCCGCGCCACATCGCTGACCGACCATGTCTTTATCGTCATACTCGCCAGTGACAATCTCGACCGGGCGGTAGACTGGTACCGAAACCGGCTGATGCTCGATGTCGGCGGCGAATATGAGATCAACTATACGATGATCAACAACGCCTTTGGTCTGGCCGACGGCACGCAGCACCGGTTGACGATGGTGCAGGCGGGGCGGTTGCCGATTGTCGAAGTCGACGCCTATCCCGCATCGGCAACGCCGCGCCCGCGGCTGACGGGGATGTTGCCGCCGGGCAATGCGCTGGTGACGCTGGCGGTGGATCGGCTCGAGCCGCTGGATATGGAGTGGATTTCGCCGCCGGTTGTGCGTGACGGCCCGCTATATGGCGGGCGGCGATGCGCCAGCGTCATAGGCCCGGCGGGGGAGATCCTCGAACTTATGGAGATTGGCGGTTAATCGCGGTGGCGCGTGATTGGCCGGTGCTTAGAGTGATTTCGAGTGAGGTGGAAACACCGAACGGCTTGGAAATCGCGTAAAAACAAGGATGCTGGACCGCGATCTTGATTCAATCAAAATCGAACACGGTCTAAGGCAGCAATATGGTCGACCCGGTGGTCTTGCGCCCCTCGAGGTCGCTATGTGCCTGCGCCGCGTCCTTCAGCGCATAGCGCTGACCGATGGTCAGCGTGATGATCCCCTGGCGGATCATGTCGAACACATAATCGGACCCCGCGCTGCGCTCCGCCGGCCAGGCATAATAGTCGAACAGGGTGGGGCGGGTATTATAGAGCGAGCCTTTTTGCGCCAATATGCCGAGGTTGACGCCGCCAACCGGCGCATCGGCATTGCCAAAGTTGACGATGAGGCCGCGGCGGCGCGCAGAATCGAGGCTGGCCTCCCAACTCGCCATGCCGATGCCGTCGAACACGACTTCAACGCCCTTGCCATCGGTCAGGGCGCGCACCGCCGGGGCGACACCTGCCATGCCGTTTGACCCGGCATAAAGGATGACATCGTCCGCGCCGGCCGCGCGCGCCGCCTCGGCCTTTTCCTCGGTACTGACGGTGCCGATGACGCGCGCGCCGACATGTTTGAGCCACTGAACCAGGATCAGCCCGACCCCGCCCGCCGCAGCATGGACCAGCACATTCCATTTGGGCTGCACCTTTGCGCATCGTTCGACCAGAAATTCCGCCGTGCACGCTTTCAGGATCGCGGCCGCGGCGACCTCTTCCGAAATGTCATCGGGCAGGTAAAAGAGGCTGTCTGCCGGGACATTGCGTTCGCTGGCATAGGCACCCAGCGCCGGACCAAAGGTGCACACACGCTGGCCGACCTGCCATTCGGTCACGCCATCGCCCACCGCTTCGATGATGCCGGCGGCTTCCAGTCCCAAACCGCTGGGCAGGGCGACCGGGTATGTGCCGCGCCGGTGATAGGTGTCGATAAAGTTCAGGCCGATGGCGCTATTGCGCATCCGCACCTGACCGGGGCCGGGCGGTTCAATATCCCCCTCGACCCATTCAATCACTTCGGGGCCGCCATGGCGGGTGATCCGGGCGGTCAACGTCATGAAACATCTCCTGTGCGCGTGCAGCTCGCCTGCACCCAGCGCAGATTGATTCCCACCATCCGCGCATCGGGGTCGGCCCAGCTGTAACTCTCTGCCCGATCAGGCGATTCGGGTCGATGCACATATAGCACCAGCGACGGCCGGTTGGTTGAAGGCGGCGGCCAGACAACATTGCGCATCCGGATGACCACCGGCGGCGCGCCGTCGGGCTGTACCAGCGCCCGCCCGCCCTGATCGTGGATCGCGATGTTGCGGTCAAATGACCAATCCGCCTGCCCGTCGGCGCGGTCGGCAAAGCGGCGTACCGATACCCAGCAGGTGAATGGACGGGCCACGCGCAGCGCGATGCGCTGATCACGCAGCAATGCCGACAAGCTGTCCTCCGGCTCGACCGCCAGCCCCTCTCTCGTGCCAGTGATGGACGCGCCGATGGGGACCGGTTCCCCGATATTGGCCCCAAAGGGGTCGACGCGTTGCCGCATCATCAGGTCGCCCTCTCGCACCAGCCTTATCCCGACCCAAGGCGGCGGCGTTTGCCCCGCCTCGCGTGCGAAATAGACTTGCTCTTCATTGGTCATGGTCGCGGCTTCGGGGTCGTGCGCGCCCGCGCCCTGCATCCCCAGCAGCATCGTCAAGAGGATGGTAGACAACATGGCCAGGGCCCTTCATTATGTCCGGACAACTTAGTATAGCTGCATCACGGTGGGTGACAATGTGGTATCCGCGCCTCGCATTTTTCGCCCTTGCGTGGGCCATCGCGCTGGCCGCCCCATTGACGCCCGGCGCTGCTGCGGCGCAAGACAGCCCTGCCGCAGCCGCAGAGCTGACCGGTCGGGACATCCTCGAAAGCGCCGTGGCGGCAGCGGGCGGAGAGGCCTGGCTCAACCCTCAAACGCTCATCCTCACCGGCGAAGCGACCTTTTACGCCCCCGATTCGCCGACGCCGCGCAGTCACATTGCCAGCTATCGCATGTGGCGGGTGATGAACCCGGACCGTTCGGTCAGCCATGCCGCCGATGGCAAGGTGCGCATCCTTGCGCAAAATGACGGGCGCACGGTGTTCGATGTCGGCTTTGACGGCACAACCACGTGGAATGAACGCGGCATCGTCGCGCCGGCAGAGGCTGCAGCCTATTGGGCGTCGAACTTCGGCTTTGGCATCATTCGTCAGGCGCTGCGCGACGGTTTTGTCATCACTCGTGTGCCGGATGGGGAGGTGGGCGGCCATCCGCTCTACATGCTGCGCATCGTCGCGCCCGATGGCGGCGAAACGCTGTTCGGCATCGACCAGCGGTCGCGCTTTATCCGGTACATGGGTTTTGCGACGCCACGCGGATATCATGTGCGCGTCTATGACAATTTCTATTGGGCCGCGAACATGCCGGCGGGTCAGCGCTGGCTGCAGCCCGGATCCATCGCGCTGACCTATAATGGCGTGCTGCAAAATGTGATCCGCTGGCACAGCGTGGCCGTCAATACGCCCATCGCCGACGCGATATTTACCTATCCGGCGGATGGCGGCATCAGCAACCCGTAACGTGGATGGGGTGGTGGACGCACTAGGGCTCGAACCTAGGACCCGCTGATTAAGAGCGGAGCTTTGTGCCCTTTTCGTTCCTTTCCAATACTACGCCAAACTACGCTCAAGGGCTTGAAACGGTTGGAATAAATCCGCCGTGGATTACCCTTCGCTACGCCATCGTAATCCCGACATCTGATTACGTGGCGATTACGTGGACGAGCGCCAGATCATGCCGAATCAGTCAATCACACTGCGAACAATCCAGTCGGTCACACCGGACCCGCACCGCGACATTTACGTGTGGGACCCCCGGCTGAAGGGCTTCGGACTTCGCATCACGCCAAGAGGAGCACAGTCGTTTGTGTTCCAGTACCGGGTCGACGGCGGGCCTGCCCGACGCAAAACGATCGGGCCGGTCGGTAGTCCATGGACGCCGGCCACGGCGCGCAAGGAAGCCGAGCGGCTTCTCGTCCAGGTCTATCAGGGGATCGATCCTGTCGAAGCCAAGCGTGAAGCGAAGCGAAAAAAGGAGACGCTGAACTTTCGGACCTACAGCGAGAGGTTCGTCGAGCTTTATCTCAAGCCTAATTGGCGGGGGACTTGGGGCTCGGCGAATTGCACGATCAACAACGTCTTTATTCCACGCTGGGGCAACCGACCCGTCCATGAGATTACCCGCGCCGATATCGTGAAGGTGCTGGACGAATATTCCGATCGCCCGGCGCGCCGCAAGGAGATCCACTCGCTGCTGCGCAAGTTCTTCAACTGGGCGACAGACCGGCAGGACATCGATGTCTCGCCGCTGGCCGGGATGAAAGCGCCAAAGGCCGTCCCGTCGCGCCGCAGGGTGCTGAGTGACGAGGAGATTGTCGCCCTGTGGAGGGCAACCGAGAATTCCGGGTGGCCGTGGGGGCCTTTTGTGCGGATGCTGATCCTGACGATGCAACGGCGTCAGGAAGTTGCCGAGATGGACTGGTCCGAAATTGACCTTGATGCGCGTCGATGGACCTTGCCGGCCGACCGGGCGAAGAATGATCAGGAACATGTCATTCCGCTGACGAGCCTGGCGTTGGCCGAGTTGAAACTGCTGGGTCCGAAGCGGAAGGGCCTTGTGTTCACCACGACCGGGACCACCCCTGTATCAGGCTTCTTCAAGGGACGCTCGGCCCTTCACAAGGACATGATCGCGTATCTGAAAGCGAAGCAGATCGAGGACGGAGGAGACCCCGACCAGGTGGAGGTTCCGAACTGGCGGCTGCACGATATCCGCAGAACCGGCGCAACCCATCTTCAGTCGCTGAGGGTCCCCGTCGAAGTTACAGAAAGCGTGCTCAACCATATCAGCGGAACAAGGGCAGGGGTCGCGGGGATCTACAACCGCTACAAATATGACGA
>CAZAWL010000082.1:0-8522 GCA_964488705.1 uncultured Sphingopyxis sp. | reverse complement strand
GGAGAGGCAGTGGAGGATCTGGCAGCGACGACCGCAGCCAATTTTCACCGCCTGTTCGCCCGGACGTTATCGTGAAAATACGATTGCTGGGTGCCGGCACCTCCGCCGGCGTGCCAAGATATGGCAAGCACGGCGTCGATTGGGGCCAATGCGACCCCAGCGAACCGCGCAACCAGCGTACCCGTCCATCGCTGATTGTCGAGAGCGCGACGACCCGCTTGCTGATCGACACCTCTCCCGATTTGCGCGCCCAGTTGTTGGCGGCGGGTGCCCCGCGCATCGACGCGGTGTTGTGGACGCATGAACATGCCGACCATTGTCATGGCATTGACGACCTGCGACCCATCTTCCTCGCCCAGCGCGCGCCAATCCCCTGTTACGCGCGGCCCGATTGCTGGCGGCGGCTGACCAACCGGTTCAGCTATGCCTGGCAGGGAAATGGCGGCTATCCGGCCCTGCTGTCCGGCCATGCGATGACTGGCACGCTGACCATTGGCGACATCGTGGTCGACAGCATCGACATGCCGCATGGCGGCATATCGTCGGCGGGCTATCGTTTCAAAAGTGGCGGTAAAGCAATAGGTTACGCCACAGATTTTCAACGTTTTGCCGGCGCCATGACGTCATTTTTCAAGGGCATGGACCTGTTGGTCATCGATGCCCTGCGCCGCAGCCCGCACCCGACCCATCCTCATCTGGCGCTGAGTCTGGATGCGATTGTCGCGACGCAACCCAAGGCGGCCATATTGATGCATATGGATTCGTCGATGGATTATGCGACGCTGTCACAGGAGCTCCCGCCAGATGTCCATGCGGGCTATGACGGGATGGAATGGGCGACCTGAGGTACTAATGAGGCGTGTCGATGGATAGCAATAACGGGCCAGCGCTCATCTGGGGCATCACGATGGTGGTGCTGCTGATCGGATCACTTGCCGCTCGGCGGCTGCCATTCGCGCAGATTGTGCGCAATCTGCTGATATGGGCGCTGATCTTTGCTCTCGCTTATGGTGTATTCCTGTTCAAGGACGAAATTGGCGGCCTGTGGGACCGTGCACGGGCTGACCTGACGGGCGAGCGCCAGCTTGCCGGGTCCGGACAAACGATGATTTTACAGCGAGTTGATGGCCATTTCTTTGTAGACGCGACAATTAACGGCCGCCCGGTTCACTTCCTCGTCGATACCGGTGCCACGGTCACGACGATAAATCCCGAAACGGCGCGGGACAGCGGGGTCGAGGTTAGCCGCATCGGCTTTCCGTTGGTTGTAGAGACCGCCAATGGTCTGGCCAATAGCTGGCCGGCCACGGCTGGCGAGCTGCGCATCGGTTCGATCGGTTTCACTGATCTCGACGTCCATGTGTCCGAATTGCCGGGCAGCACCAACTTGCTGGGGATGAATGCGCTGGCGCAATTATCGTCGTGGGAAGTTCGTGGTGACCGGATGATATTGCGCCCCTGACCTACCCCTAGCGACAATATATTTAACATAATATATATTATCGGATAATAAGATGGCCATAGCCCCGCCCGCTCCGCCCTATACCATCGACGACCTCGTCACGATCATGGCGGCCCTGCGCAATCCAGCGGGTGGATGTCCGTGGGACCTGGAGCAGGATTTCTCAACGATCGCGCCATACACCATCGAAGAAGCCTATGAGGTCGCCGACGCCATAGCCCGCGACGATATGCCGGCACTCTGTGACGAGCTCGGCGACCTGTTGTTGCAATCTGTCTATCACGCACGGCTGGCCGAGGAACGCGCCGCTTTCGATTTCAATCATGTGGTGGCCGCCATTTGCGCCAAGATGGTGCGGCGCCACCCGCATGTGTTTGGCGACGCGCAAATCAGCGATGCACAGTCGCAATCGCGCGCGTGGGAGGACGCCAAACGGGCAGAGCGGGGCGAGCAGGGGGAGCACAGCCTACTGGACGGTGTCGCACGCGCCCTGCCCGCGCTTATGCGCGCACAAAAGCTTCAGCGGCGCGCCGCCGGTGTGGGCTTTGACTGGCCCGACGAGCAGGGGCCACGGCTAAAGATCGACGAAGAACTGGCCGAGGTCGCCGAAGCGCTCCAACGGGGTGACCCTGCCCCCCGCGTCGCTGAGGAGGTTGGTGACCTGCTATTCTCCGTCGTCAACTGGGCCAGGCATCTGGGGATCGATGCCGAAGTCGCACTGCGTGATGCCAATGATCGCTTTGCCAGCCGCTTTGCACATGTCGAACGGCTGGCGGACGGTCGTGTGCTTGCCGCTATGACACTCGACGAACTCGAACAGCTCTGGCAGCAAGCCAAGCTCGCCCATCATCGCTAACCGGCCACATCACGTCCTTCCTGGTCGGTGAGCATCGCCGACAGCCGGCCATTGTGGAGCTGCGACAGTCGCACGTGCAGGCGGGTGCTGCCATCATCATGCGGTTGCTCGGCCATGACGGTGGCATGGTCATACAGCCAGCTGCGGATGTGGCCGGCGCCGGTCCCGATGTCGACAATACGGTCAACATCACCGCCGCCAAGCAATTGTCCCAACCGTTGTTTCAGCGCATCTATGCCTGCCCCGGTCACCGCCGACACCAGCATGGCACCGTCGCGTAGCGCCACATCCTGCAATTCGCCCAAGCTCTCGACGTCGAGCACATCAATCTTGTTCAGGACTTCGATAATCTGCGGTCCCCTGCCCGCCCCGTCCGGATCATCCGTTCCACCCTCGGCCAAGGGGCCGATGCCGAGTTCGCCGAGGATTTTCAGGACGTCGTGCCGCTGCACCGCCGATTCCGGATGGCTGGCGTCGCGGACATGGAGCAGGAGGTCGGCCGACAACCCCTCCTCGAGCGTGGCGCGGAACGCCGCGACCAGCTGTGTCGGCAGATCGGAGACGAAGCCGACCGTATCGGCGACGATGACCTTTCCCAGCCCGTCGAGATCGAGCTTTCGCATTGTCGGATCGAGCGTCGCGAACAGCATGTCTGCTGCCACGACATTGCTGGTCGACATGACATTGAACAGCGTCGACTTTCCAGCATTGGTGTAACCGACCAGCGCGATGACCGGCCATGGCGCGCGCTGGCGACGGCGGCGCTGCAGCCCGCGGGTCCGTGTCACGTCGGCCAGCGACTTGCGGATTGACGCCATGCGGTCGCGGATCATCCGGCGGTCCGCCTCAATCTGTGTTTCGCCCGGCCCGCCCAGAAAGCCGAAGCCGCCGCGTTGCCGTTCCAGGTGGGTCCAGCTGCGCACCAGCCGCCCCTGCTGATAATCGAGGTGCGCCAGCTCGACCTGCAGCCGGCCTTCGGCCGTGACCGCGCGTTCCCCGAATATCTCGAGAATCAGCGCCGTCCGGTCGATGACCTTGGCAGCAAAGATGGTTTCGAGATTGCGCTGTTGCACCGGGGAAAGTTTCGCATCGACGATGACGAGAGCGATATCGAGCTCGGCATAAACTTCGGCCAACATGCTGGCCTGCCCCTTGCCGAGCAGCGTTGCCGGCACCGCCGCACGGAGCGACAATACCCGCGCATCGACGATGGTAAGGCCGATGGCCAGCGCCAGCCCCTCTGCTTCGGCGAGGCGCCCTGCCCTGTTCCGTCCGGGACCGCTCTGGCCCGACGAGGGCAAGTCGGGGACGATGATGGCCGTGCGAGCGGCGCGCGCCAGCTCGACACGATCAGCCGAAAAACTCAAGCTTCGATGGCCTCGCCATCATCATCAGCTGCGTTGAGCCGCACCGGGCCATTGGGCTGAACCGTCGAAATGGCGTGCTTATACACCAGCTGTGCCGCCCGGTCCCGTTCCAGCATGACGCAGAACAGGTCATAGGCGCCAATTTCACCCTGGAGCATGACGCCGTTGACGAGGAACATCGTGACCGGCTGACCCGATTTGTGCACGGCGGACAGGAACACCTCCTGCAACAATTTGCTCTTGGCCTCGGTCGCGGTGAACGCGTCGCGCACGGCCTCCATATCAACGCCGAGGCCCGGCATGATCGTTGAAATCGCGTGCTTGTACACCAGCTGCGATTGGCCGTCGCGGCGCAGCAGCACAGAGAAATTGTCAAACCAGGTGATGATGCCCTGCAACTTGACGCCTTTGACCAGGAACATGGTCACAGGGCTCTTGGAGCGTCGCAGTTGATTGAGGAAGATGTCCTGAAGGTTGTTGGCAGCTTTGGTCATTTTGTTCTCCATGTTTTTTGGCGGCGCCACCCAAAAATGTCGCCACAATCCGCGCCCGACAATTGCCGTAGCGAACGGTAAGGGAGGCATAGCATGGCGTTACGGGGAGGCAAATGAAAAGGGCGGGCGGGGGGCTGGGCCAGGTACAGCCACCCCGCTGGGATGCTGCTAGTCCTCGCGGCCGTCAGTCAGACCGAGCAGCTTGAGTTTGCGGTGCAGGGCTGATCGCTCCATGCCGATAAAGGTCGCTGTGCGCGAAACATTGCCAGCGAAACGCCGGATCTGGACCCGCAAATATTCCCGCTCAAACGCTTCACGCGCCTCCCGCAGCGATGCACCCATCATCATCGGTGACCCCGCCGTCGCCGTTTCCCCTTCCGAGCCGAGGATTTCGGGCGGCAGCAGATCAATTTCAATGCTCGCCTGACGCGCTTGCGGCATGAGGATCATGACCCGCTCGATCACATTGCGCAGCTGCCGGACATTGCCGGGCCAGTTGAACGCCTGAAGCGCGGCCAGCACGTCGGCCGACATCTCCGGGCCGGGAATGCGGCGTGCGGCGGCCAGATGTTCGACAAAATGGCGCGCCAATACCGCGATGTCGGTCCGCCGCTCGCTGAGTGGCGGCAAATGGACCGGCACCACATTCAACCGATAGAACAGGTCCTCCCGAAAGCGCCGCGCCGCCATTTCCGCATCAAAATCACGCGCTGAGGCCGACACGATGCGTACGTCGACATGTACCGGGCGCGAGCCACCGACCCGCGTAAAGCTTTGATCGGTCAGTACCCGCAGGATCTTGCCTTGCGTGGTCAGCGGCATGTCGGCCACTTCGTCGAGGAACAGCGTGCCACCATGGGCGCGCTCCAGCAGCCCGGGCACGACTTCTCCGTCGCTGCGCTCGGTCCCGAAAAGTTCCGCTTCGACGGTGTCGGGCTCCATCGACGCGGAGGCCACGACGACAAATGGCGCGTTCGCCCTGCCCGACCATTTGTGCAGCAAGCGGGCGGCCACTTCCTTTCCGACGCCCGACGGGCCGGTGATGAGCACGCGACTGCCCGTCGCAGCGACACGTTTCAATGTGGCCCGCACATTGTTGATCGCGGGACTGATACCGTGGAGTTCGTCGCTTTCACCCAACTGGGCGCGCAATTGCTGATTTTCCTGGCGCAGCCTCTCGGTTTCGGTCGCTCGCCCCACGAGGTAGAGCAGCCGCTCCGCCTCAAACGGTTTTTCGATGAAGTCGCTGGCTCCGCGCCTGATCGCGGCGACGGCGGTATCGAGATTGCCGTGACCGGAAATGACCAGGACGGGGATGGTCGGGTCGCGACGCTTTATCTCGTCCAACAGGTCGAGCCCGTCCAGCCGCGACCCCTCGAGCCATACATCGAGCAGGATGAGCGAGGGCCGCCGTTCACCGAGCGCGTCCAGCGCGGCATCGCTGTCGCCGGCGACGCGGGTCACATAACCCTCATCCTCCATGACCCCTGCCACGAGATCACGGATGTCCTGTTCGTCATCGACCACCAGAATATCAAGCGGCATCAGCTGTCCTTCTCAATACGATCAGCGGTCCACAGCGCTTCATCACTGACGGATCGGTTGCGCAGCATGTCCGGCCACAAGCGGATGCTTACAATGGTGCCGCCACCCGGACGGTCGGCGAATTCGAGCTTGCCGGCATGTTCCTCGACAATCTTTTTGACGATGGCGAGGCCGAGGCCCGTCCCGCCATCACGCGTCGTGACATAAGGCTCCACGATGGAGTCGCGGTCTCCGGGCAGTCCGATGCCGTTATCCATCACGCTGACGAGCACGCTGCTGTCGTTCGCCTCGACAACGCCGATAATATGCCCGCTCTTGTTTCCTGCCCGATCAATCGCCTCCACCGCATTCTTGATGAGGTTCGTGAAACATTGGGCCATGAGCCGCCGGTCACAGACCAGCATCGTCGGCGGTTCGGTCAGGAACGCTTCGAACCGGACATCGGGCCGCGCGACTTCATGCAGGAACAGGCTTTGACGAATGATTTCGCCGATATTTTCCTCTCGGAAGGTCGGGCGCGGCATCTGCGCAAAGCTCGAAAATTCGTCGACAATGCGACGCAGGTCGCCGACCTGCCGGACGATAGTCGATGTCAATTTGCCGAACGTGTCCGCCTCGTCGCCTTGTTTGCCGCCAAATCTGCGCTGCAGCCGTTCTGCCGCGAGCTGGATGGGTGTCAGCGGATTCTTGATTTCGTGGGCGATACGCCGCGCGACGTCCGACCATGCCGCCTTGCGCTGATCAAATAATTGCTGGGTAATGTCTTCAAATGTGATGACGTGGCCATGCTCGTCATCGCTGACTTTGGCGACCCATGTGCGGGGCTCGCCGGCGATTGTCAGCGACAGGATGGGGTCGCTTTCCGGCGCTGCTACCCACTCCGCCAGTTCGGGCGCTGCATCGACGAGCGGCTGACCCAGAAGTTCGGATTCGGATTGGCGCAACATGTGTACGGCCGCCGCATTGACCAGACGGATATTCTGGTCGCGGTCCAGCGACACCACGCCCGAGGCTACGGCCGACAACACAGCCTCGATAAACAGGCGGCGATTTTCAATCTGTTCGTTTGCGAACAGCAGGTCCCGCGTCTGTTCCCCCAGCCGCTCGGTCATGCGGTTAAACGCCTGCGCGAGCATGGCCACCTCGTCGGGCCGCCCGGCGGGGGAACGAACCCTGGTTTCCAGGTCACCCGCAGTGACCCGACGCGCTGCACTGACCAGCTCGTCAATCGGGCGCACAATCCGGTCCGCGACCAGAATTGCGACGATGATGACGAGGGCAATCAGCACCAGCGACCCGATATAGAGCGCGAGGATAAACCGGAACTGCAGGTCGAGAGACCGCGCATAGAGCGCATTGTAATCCGCGAATACAGACCGTGCGCGGGTCGGCGATTCGATGCCGAAGACGGACGTCCCCCGCGCGGCATAGAGGTAGATGCGCTGCGCAGGCATCAACTCGACCACTGCTTCGACGCCGTCCTCGGTGGCGTTCGTGACCACCTCGGTCCCGCCGCGCAATTGCGCGATAATGGCCGGTGTCAGGCGGGCTTCCGCCGCCCTATTGTCGGGGTCGATCAATGCTGCGGTGCGGGCAATGCCATCCGCGCCGACCTCGATAATGGCGGACTCGCTCAGTTCGCGAACGACCACCTGCTGCACATAAAAATCGTAGAACCGATCGCTTTCGATCGACGATTGTTACAATTCCGCCCTGAGGTCGGTGGCCATGGCCAGTGCATTGGCGCCGACGTCGCGTTTTTCATTTTCGAAAAAATTCTGGGCGACGCTGACGGCATTTTCGAACATTCCGCGCGATCGGTCTGAAAACCAGAAATCCATGCCCGACTGGAACAGGAAAGAGGCGATTACCACCACCAGCATCGTCGGTGCGGCGGCCGTCAACGAAAACAGCGCGACCAGCCGCGTGTGCATGCGCGCCTCGCCGCCACGCGCCCTCGCACGACGCCGGGCAATGCGGCGGCCGATCAACACCAGCAGCGCCATGGCGGGCAGCAAATTGGCGACCAAAAGCAGAGCGACCTGTGTCGGTGTCAGCAACTCGCGACTGTCGAGTGATGGCATGACAAAGATTGTCAGGCCAGCGGTGACCACCAACGCGAGCAGTGTTGCGAGTTCGACATAAGGTATGAAGGACGATGTCGCATCGGCACCGTCGCCATCAGCAACGACCGCTTCCCCGGACGTCGCCGCTGTCAGCGCAGCGTCATCGCCCGTGTTGATGGCATCGGCCATGGGCTTCGACGCCACAGCCGACATATCGGCGCGGCTTTGTCGATTGCCCTGATCCTGTGCCTCGGGTCGATCCATTGTGGCAGGATTACATCAATTTTGTTGCAAAGAAAGCACAATGTCGTTGCAACTATGCAACGCAAGGCGTCATCCCTCCGTAACGGGCCGCCGCCGCTTCAATCGCAAGGTGTTGCGGTTGATCCCCAGTATTTGCGCCGCACGCAGTTGGTTGCCATCATGGCGATCGAGCATGACCTCGATCGCTTCCTGTTCGACGATCGTCATCAGCTCCGGGTGGAGCCGCCGCTCGTCGGCCGCATCATAGGCTTCGGCACTGTCCATCCATTGCCGCACGGCCGATATGAGTGCGCTCCGGGCGCTCGTGGAGCCATCACCGATGGCCGCGTCACCCGCCGCCATCGTGCGCGGCCCCCCTTCGCCTTCGAACAGGCGTTGCACGTCGGCTGCCTCGATGCGGTGTGCGCGCGTCAGCAGCGCCAGGCGCTGCATCACGTTCTGCAGTTCGCGGACATTGCCCGGCCAGTC